>NZ_JBALEQ010000077.1:0-52799 GCF_036917775.1 Nostoc sp. | reverse complement strand
GCATTCGAGTCATCCTGATTTGGAATTGATTCATCTGGTATTGTTGGCAAAGGAACCAATTGATTGTTCTCTGTTGGCTTTGGCAACACATCAGTAGGTAAGGGTGTGGCAGGAATTTCTTCTAATCGACCAGGTGGTAAGGTCTCAGGATTTGGAGTTTGGGCAATTACCTGCTGATAATTAGATAATACTGTTGCTAAAACAAAGCCGAATGCCAGAGGTCGCAGTCTAGAGATAATACTTACAGGCTTGTTTAATAATACTGAACTAATACTAGAGTTTTCAATAATGACTTGTTTCACCAACACCATTCTCCTTAAATTTACAAAAAATAATTCAGGAATCACGAGCAAAGCCAGAGACGTTCCGCTAATGGGTCAGAATTCAGTTGGTTATTCCGACCAAATAACGGTGCTTCTTAGCGGTAGGGAGTCAGTAAATATCTGAATAAAGGGATTTAACTATCTTGTGTAACTTTAGGAGAATTCAATTAATGAAAGATTACAAGATTTTGAATTCTATTTTTTGTCTAAGAATCTTAGTTTTTATGAGAAAATAAAGCTTCAGTACTTGATGAAATCAAATTCTTATAATCTAGCTTTGATTATTATTTTCTCCAAATGACAAAATAGAGTTAACACTGATACTAAATGGGATCATTTATTAGTCTTAGTTTTGACTTGTGAATTCTAAGTTTTTAATTCTTATTCAATGATTATTTATTTACGTTTATGTAATTAATCCCCGATAGCGTGGTGTACTGTAATATCTTGCTAATTAATAATGACTATGTTTTTTACAGCTATCATCAGGGTAAATACTGTTTTTTTCAATTTGTAAAGTTAAAAGATTATTTAATTTGAGGGCGGCTATTTTCTAGAAGACGAATTTTATTTGGGTATAAAGCCATCTTGTTTTGCCGGAGAACAAATAAGCGTAGTTGCGCTTAAAGTGGTCAATATAGGCTGTTACACTCTATAAGATAGTTCAGTCAGTAAATTAACAAGCCAGCCTAATAAAAGCTTCTTAAAAGTAATTTGAGCTATCAATTTACTTAATAAAAATTTATTTGGTCATATTTTTTAAGATTAACTTTGAATACCAAAAAATCAAATTAGGAAAATCCTTAAATATTGTAAGGATTTTCCCTATTAGCTTTTTCACTGTATTCTCCAGTGAATCGGAATACACTCGACAGATGCGATCGCTTGAGCATTTGCACTGATTGTAGCAATCACTCTACCGCGTGGCTTATGTGCCATCGACTGGGACTGAGAGTAGTGTTGATCGATCTAATGACTGGGGTTGAGATTAAAGGCGAGGAGGCGATGATTCAGGTTTTGGCGGAATTCTCCAAGCACAATGTATCTCACGTTAAGGGGATTCTCAAACTGACCATCCCACTTGATGAATTTTCTCTGTAGATTTTGAGAAAGTATCTCACTCAATTCGGATTGTCTTATGAGTCGCAGCAACCACTGGAGGATGGTCAAAGGGTTAGGTACTATCGGTTGAATAGTGAGGATGTCGCGTTTGCCAACCCGTATCACCAATCATTTCGGAATCTCTTGTCTAACGTTGAGTTTTTTGTTGATAAATTTGCGGTGCAAGAATCACTTGAATTTGCTTTTCTTGACATCTTTGAGAAAAAGCGCTAATTTGCTCAGACTCGTCTCCTTCAATTGACAAAGATCGTAAAAATCCTTGAAATCCTAAAAAAGCTAATTCGTAAATGGCTTTTTGACTAAAACCACCTCCAAAATAGCCTGTGTGGGTATCAATACCTTGAGGATCTCTATTGTTAATAGACTTCCGAATAAATGCCAAGGTTAGGAGAATATAATTCCAAACATTTATCGCTGGTTTTTGGATGGCAGAACTAACAATTCCGATCTTATCCATCCGGTCATCTTTATAATCTGTACAGTCAAAATATGTAAATAAATCTGCGGGTTGTACCCGATCTTCTGACATTTTAGTTATCTCTTCAATTTTTCTATGTTCGCTACTAGAAGAACGAATTTCTAAATATTTATAAGGGTTGTCAAGTCTATAACCTTTACCATAGTCTTGCTTGTGCAAATTAACAACTCCATATCTGGGTGTGTTACCCACTAAATCATTTTTATTGTTGAAATGCTTAACTGTTATATTACCAAGCCTGTATCCACTAATACGGGTTCGCGCTGGGAAACTAAAATAATTTGCGGCAGTAGAGGTAAATCGTAACACTAAGTCTCCCTCATTACAAAATATATAAGCTTCTTCGCAGCGACGTAAAGAAGAACGAAGAAAATTAGCTCGTCCTGGGAAAATACTTTCTACAGGAATATCAGGTGCAACTAGCACAAGTCTCCCTAATCTAAATATATTGCCAATATCCGAATCCGGTTTTTTATTAATAGACTTTACATCAAAAACATCAGAGAGAATACGAATTACATTTGTAACTACAAAACATCCCATACTATGACCAATAAAAGATAATTTAATCCGTTTATTTCGAGGCAGCTTTACCGTATAATCAAGCTGTCTAATCAATTCAACTAAATCTGTAACTCCGTAATTAGTCGCTCTATAAATATCACGAAAATAAGTAGATAGTCTAAGAATAATTAATGTAAAAATAATTGAAGATATAATGCCAGATAAAATTAGCATCACTGTGAAAAAGTGGACAGCGCTATTACTCAAAATATTTAGGAACAATAAAGCTATAGCAGACCATATACTAATTGTTAGTCCCAGAGCTAAATTGATAGCTAGTAAAGTTGGTAGAGAAGAAAGTGCGTTGATTAACTTTTGACCAAAAGAACCAGACTCATCCGTTTTTGTGGGATTTTCTGATGGCCATCTATATCCAATAAAAATATACTTATTTGGTTGCTGAATAGACGAATTAATATATTCATAAATCTTTTTGCAGCCTGTCTCTGTATCAGATGGTGTAGAACTATATCCATGAATATTTATAATTATTTCTGGTTCGGGGCTTGATTCCAAAGTTTTAGCAATTTTCTCAATCATGTCTTGGGTTGAAGGTTCAGCTTGTCCATCATTGAGATTAAAAAGCTTTTTATTAGCAACTAATGATAAATAACTATTAGAATTATGTTCTTCTGTCTCAACGTTAAGTTTGGCAGTACTAACTACTAAATAGCCAGGGATTTTTTCCTGATTAGTTTTTTTTAACTCGTAAATTTTATACGGTGGATTGTCTGGCAGATTTTGATTATCACAATAGTTCATCAGGTCTATTTCCTTTTACAATTTAGGTTCAGGTATCGTAATCGCTTTTTGTTGATTTGAGTGGTGTGCAATCACTAAACACTCATTTTTCACCCTAGAAAGCATATCGTTAAAAGCAGGAGTATAACTACCATTTTTATCAACAACCTTACGCAGAGTATACTCACCAGCCCTAGAAAGTCCGCCGAACCAAATGTTATTTCTGTGCCAAATATCTCCATTGAGAAAATTTTTGTCTTGGGACATTGTACAATTTACAATCAATGTTGAAATTCGCATTCCCAGCAAAACAGGGATGATTTGAGCTTGTTGCAACGTTTCATCTTCAAATTGAATTTTATAAGTTACTTTAAACCATTGAATTAAACGTAATAATATCCAACCTGCAATCGAGTTATGAAAAGTCCACTGTAACGGGGAAAAAATTGGTAAAACCAAAGTTCTGTTCTGTATGTCCCATTCCAAGTTGTACATGGTAATGCAAGTATCTGGAAGGGGATTCCCATCCATAAAGAACACACCCTTCAGGATAGATGGTAAGTTTGTTTCTTTGATTGGAATCATCCAGGTTGCAATATTATCGAGTTGCTTTTTTTCAATTAATTCAGTCATCCTGATTTTTAATTCGTAATTAATAGACATCCAAAAAGCACTTTCCAAACATCCTCTAATTCAAAAGTTTCAAGTCCCAACTTTATTACTCATAGTTGTTTAGTAAAACCTTGTAGTACTAAATTATTAGGAGTAACGGCAGTCACTTTTTCAAAATCCCATTTAACTTCTGTAATTGAGTCCCATTGATAGTTCTGGAACAGATGTAAACAGAAAATCTTGATAAAGCCAATTGATAAGGATTTACCAGGACAGGCTCGCTCATGCCCTTCACCGTTCCAAGATAAAATATCTGAAAAATTCCGTGTTAGGTCAAAATCATCTGGATTTTGGTATCTGTTGGCATCCCGATTAGCCGTAAAAATAGAGCCAAGCAAACGAGTACCTTTTTGGAATGGACATTTTTGTTCTCCAATCTCAACTTCACCCCCTTCAGTGGTGAGTTGGCTAACAAACCGCACAGGTGGATAGAGACGAGCCGTTTCTAAAATCACTTGATTGAGAATTGTTAACTGTTCTAGAGCGTCTGAATCTAAAGTTTTCTTACCATTCCAGACTGCATTCACTTCTGAGACTACATCATTTCTGAGGGCATTATTCAAGCAGAGAACACCAATCACTGATCCTAAAAGCGCACTCGTGCCGGCAGTACCAGCGATATGAATCATATCGAAAAGGGTATTAGCAATTTGGTGTTCATTCAACTGATACTGAGCGCCTGTTTCAAAGTAAGATGCCCATTTAGCTGATTGTTTATATCGCTTGGTTAAATATTGACGATGCCGAATTTTTGGCGCTGTTAATATTGCCAGCAGATACTTGTTAATAAAATTAGGCAAGGATGCGAGAGCTAAACCTTTTATGTAACTATCGGATGCTGTGATTTCTTGCTCAGATAAAGATATCTGAAAAACCAGTTGATGCAAAACTGATAGGATGATCTTTGGCAAATCGTTGCCGATGTGTAATTTGCCTTGTTTAGCAGCTTCTAACAAGCTTTGCTCAACTAGATTCCCTAAGAAGTCTATCTTTTGGGACGGTTCTGGTAAAGCTTGTAAGATTACACTACGTAGTCCTGTGTGTTCGTTACCGTTCGTTCCTAAACTTAGAGGATTATCGAGTAGGTAGCTAGGAGCTAATATTCTGATGATGCCTAAATCATTTCCCCGCAATTGTGGTTGGGTTTGCATTAGTTCCCTCACCTGTGAGTGAGAGGAATACATAATTGCTTGGTCTACTGCAAAATATTTGTCTCCAATATTTTCCTTACGGATGTAGAGAAAGTCCCGCCACGCTTTGAGTATGATTGAGGCATCTGTATAATAGAAAATTAAACGCAGAAACTTGCCGATCGCAGTGTCATAACCTACTTTGGCTAGTATAGGTGCAAGCCATAGCTGGCGATCGTGACCTTTGAGAACTTTATCTTTAAGTGTCATAGTATTTACTCTCATTTGTCATTGGTCATTGGTCATTTGTCATTTGTCATTAGTTATTTGTCCCTAATTCAGATATTGATGCTCTGAGGAATTTTAGAAGGAAGGAGATACTCATAGGGTGGGCGGTGCAAATTACGCTGCTTGATGGTATCTTCTACCTGCTGAAGATTACTTTGGAATGCCTGCAACAATGGTTTTATTTTCTGGTCGGTAAAATATCCTTGCTGATATTCGCCCAGCTTGTTGTAGTGTACAGACCCTAATAAGCTGAGTAGGTTGTATTGCCGTTGCGCCTGATCTAAAGGGGGGAGCAAATTGAGGTAGTCTTGTTCAGTAACTTCTCTTTTAAGAGTTGAGGCTGGTAAATAACCTGCCATTGGTATAGCTGGGGCGTAGCCCATCAAATCTTTTTGCGGAAAGTTAACGGCTGCATGTTGGGCACTGGCAGTAAAAATAATCAGTGTAGTGGCATCAATCAGGTAATTTAGGGTTTTTATGCCCCCATCTTCGCCAAAATCGGGGATACGACCACCATCGTAAGCTGAGATTTCGGCTGCCCACGCTTGCAATGCTCTGTCTTTTTGAATGTCTTCATCGGTGGTGTAGTAAAGGTTTAGGTAGTCCCAAACCCATTGATGAATAGCATTCCATATTAATAATGCGTCATCCCGGTAAGGATAAACAGGCAAGAGATTGGGATCATCCACACCACGCTGTTGGAATTGCTTAGGTAAGATGGCACTATTGAAACCATAGCTTTGCAACCCTAGCACCGCTAAAACGCGAGAATTATCGATTGATGCTGAGAGTAATCTATCGACACCACCGCCTGGAGCAATGAGAGTACGTTGGGCGGCATCGTTAATTGCTAATGTACTGTCAAAATGCGGGCGCAGCAGGATTCTGAGGGGATGTGTGAGTGGCAATTGTCGAGCAGTTGCGATCGCAAAAACACCAACAAACAAGTGAGTTCTTGCTAGGTGAGTAACAGCTTCGTGGATGTTGGCATCTGCTATTTGGACAACTGTTTTGGCAAAAAGCCAAGCGTATTTACCGGAGTTAGGGGTAACAATTGGATAATCTGGGTCTGGGGTTTGACCGCATTGAATGGCTATTGGACGCAATAGACGGGTGGGGTCTGAACCTTTGGGTAAGGCAAACAGTGCTAAGGGAGCATAGAGATATTTTTGCTCGTGTGGGAATGTACCGTTGATCGCACCATCTAAAATTTTATAGTCAGCTAAGTAGAGTCTACCTTCAAGCCCTGCTGCTGCTAATGAATCGTCAGTTCCCATCACCGCTTGGTAATGTTCGTCTGTGACTGGGAAGCGATCGCTTGGAGTAGTTACTCGCTCAATCATTACAGGATTGTAGCCAGCGACTCTCATGTACGCAAATACTTCATCTTCCTGGTAAGTTTTGGCGATCGCTGGTAGACTAATCACCGGAAATAAATTTTCATAGTCCTTGAGACTGGTTGCATGTCCTGTAGGCTGTCCTTCATAGAGAAGGTTAATTATCCTATTTAGAGCATCTCTAAGGATCACAAGTCCGTTTTCTTTCAGAATAGAACAAAAAAGATCGTCGAGTTCTTTAACATCCTTAGATATACTTTTGAGCAAAAACTGAGGGATAATTTGCAGGATTCTTGCCAGAATGCTGATTCTGACTGGTAATGCTCCCTTGAGCAAGGCTTCTAAAATAAATCTTTCGACATCATCACGAATCGATTTAGAATCTTGATTGCCTCTGTTGACAATCAAGGTATTGATAAAAAGAACTCGTAACTGCTGGGCTAATAAAAAATACCAGTTAGTGGTGAACTCTTCCGTAATAGAAAGCTGATCCACCATCGCAATAGATGGAATATGGTTGTAGTTATATTGATACTCTTGCCTAGCTATATCTAAAGTATGAGTACTTGATGAACTGATTGAATGATCTGGTGATAAAGCAGTCATTGGCTCTACTCATGTGTAGTACTGAGAAATTTAACACTTGAGGATAAACAGGTTTGAGTTACTAACTTTCGGACGAAGGAACAGACAATGGGCAACAGTGAAGATTTTTGGTTAGATGGGGATCTTGTTCCCTCGACTTTTCATCGGGTCAGAAGCCCCGTCCCAATGGGACAATAGTGTTGGATGGGTTAATAGTCCACTTCCAACTCCTGCCCTGTTTTCTCTTACCTGTTGCTTATTGCCTTTACCTAAATTTATTATCGCAATCAAGTTTGAAATTTTGAATTTTCTAAAGAAATTTTCTGGAATTTCTTAACTTCTGAGCCACACGCTAAAGCGTAACATTTACGCGCTGCTATCTATTTATATTTTCCTGGATTTACTGGAATTGATTTTGTAGTATAAATGCAATTAATAGTAATATCTGAACGATGGCACAGTATAGTTTTAAACAGTCATTCTCTGCTGAACCCAGCATCAGCGATCAACTTTTTGACTTAATGGAAGTCACATTTCCCGGACTCACGAGTTTAGCAGAATGTGCAAGAAAACTAGGTGCATCCTGGGAAACAGCTTCAACTCCCTTTATTCGCTTTCATGATGATATAGCTGTTACCCATGTGGGAGTGTTAGAAATTCCTATGCAAATTATGGGACAAAAGCTCACAGTAGGAGGAATTCATGGAGTAGCTACCCGTCTAGAATTTCGCCGGAGAGGGTATTACCGCGAAGTGATGGAGGAAGTGCTAGGATATTGCGATCGCATTTACGAAACTTTGGTACTAACAACACCACAGCCAGAATTTTACTTACCTTTTGGCTTTCGTGTAGTCGAAGAACATATCTTCAAAGTTAAATGTGACTCTACAGATAGCACTGATAGCTTCAGAACACTGGATTTTACAGATACCAAAGATTACACATTGCTACACAGACTTTTAGAAACACGCGCCCCTGTCTCTAACATAGTTGGCGTAGTCAAGGAAAAACCTGTGTTCTGTGTCAATGAAGGAAGTCGTACTTTATACTATGCAGAAGATTTAGATTTAATCGCCTGCATGGAGATAGAAGATACCCGACTTCATCTTTTTGATCTCGTAACACCGCAGATATGCTCTTTGAAGAATATTCTTGCTAAGATATCTCAACCCATTGAAGAAGTAGTGATTTACTTTAGTCCAGAACTTTTAGATGTTAAAGATGTGGAAGCATTCCCTCATACGTTTGACGAAACTGTGCTGATGGTGCGTGGTAAATTTGCAGCAGAAGGGGAGAAATTTATGCTGCCTCGTTCTGCAAGGTGTTGAGTTAGAGCTTGTCATGTAACAACCTTGCCTCTTTTGAGCTAGAAATGCCTTCTCAGTAAGCTTTCTAGATAATAAATTGTAAAAGTTGTTTCTTGACAGGCTCTTACTCAAAAATAATTAAATCATAATAGAATTGAAAATTTCATCATTATGACTGCTTTATGATGTATCAAACTGACCCGCCGCGATCGCCAAAAGATGTATTGCCGACCATGTACGATCTTCCTAGTGAAGATCCAGAGGAGCCTGGTTTGCCCGATCAGTTTCATTTATTGCAACCTCGTCTGTTAGACGAAACCTTTCGTCCACAGAATTATCCTAGTGATGAGATATTTGTTGCTAGCGATCTGAATCTTTATTACGATCCGCGCCATCCACTGTGGCATAAGCGACCAGATTGGTTTGCTGTTTTAGGTGTTTCCCGTTTATACGAACAACGAGATTTACGCTTAAGTTATGTTGTTTGGCAAGAGGGAGTTCACCCTTTTATTGTGGTTGAATTGCTGTCTCCAGGTACTGAAAAAGAAGACTTAGGGCAGACATTACGGGATATCAAGCAACCACCAGGAAAATGGGAAGTGTATGAACGGATTCTACGTGTTCCTTATTATGTAGTATTTGATCGGTACAAATATGAGTTTAGGGTATTTAAATTGGAAGGTGGTCGTTATGCTGAGATAACACTCTCAGAGCCACGTTTCTGGATACCGGAATTAGAATTAGGCTTGGGTGTATGGCAGGGACAGTATCAAAATGTAGAACAGCCGTGGTTGCGCTGGTATGATTGGACAGGGTGCTGGGTATTGACTTCTACTGAACAAGAAAGCCAACGGGCAGAACAAGAAAGACAACGGGCTGAACGGTTGATTGCACAATTGCGTAGACACGAAGTGGCTTGTCGCTAGACATCGCTCGGCGTTGAACCCGATGTAGATAGTTAATTTTTCAAAAGTTTGCTCTTTTGTGAATAGTCTGTATAGCCTTGAATATTCTCTGGTTCAAATTGACCCAGTACACGCGAAGCTTCGCGTGTTAAATCCTCATTTCCGGTAACTACAATTAGGTATTTACCAGCATTCAGACGGTTACGATAGGGTAAAGCATCGCCACTGCCAACTGTTATGCCAGTTCCTTGACCGATTAAACTAGCCCCCAAAGCACCGCCTATCGCTCCTAATATACCAGCAAGAAATTCATTACCAAATCGAGCAAACTGGGGAAATAGTTCAACTTCTGTGAGATGGTTGAAGGCATAACCTGCAACAAATCCAAAGATTACAAGCCCCCCAAAGAGCCGAGTTGATTGTTTACGGGCTTGCTTGTCGGGATCAATCATTCCAAATTCATCAGCACTTAGATAACCATCTCCCAAAATATTCACTTGTGAAGTTGGCAAGCCTGCTTTTTCCAAAGCAGAGTAAGCGGCTTCTACTTGTATTCGATCTGGTAAAACTGCAACAAGGTAATTCATAAAGATTTCCTTTTTAACAAAAATTTTTTGTGCAAAATTAATACAACTGTTGAATACGATCCGAGCTATTCTGGCTTTTTGTGCCATTGCCCATCGTTGCCTTTTTCATAATCGCGTTTCACAGCGCTCCAAGCAACACGAAAGACACGCTCCTCTTCATCATATTCTTCTTGAGCATTGTTAAATGCAGCCCGAAAAATTTCTTGGGCGTGCTTGGGTAAGTGATCTTTAACTGAATCAGGTAAGTCTGCAATCTCTTGGTAAGGTATAAATTTCTTTTCCTTACTTGTGTTAAATATAGCGGTTCTTGGCCCTTGTAATGTACAAAAACCCAACCCCCTAAGAGCAAGCTAGGAGAGCCAGGTGGTTTCATACAACCAGAGAAAAACTAAAACCGGGTTTCAAAGCCTCTCGAACTTTTGGGGAGAGGAATGGAAGTGGAGTAAAAAGCCATGCCACAAAACAAGAAATCAATACTTATATATTTTTCTTTTTTCGTATAAAAGCACCCTGCTAAGAGCAAGCTGGGAGAGGGGTCTATAATATAATCCCATCTTTTTGTAATTAAAAATACTTAGTGGTTGCAAATTTTGTCCCCAAATTACACTACTTTAAATAATTCGTAATTATTAACTACGAATTATTTAAAGTTATGATGGTGTTAGAAACTAATTATTTGTGGCTTAAAACTCGATGTACTATCCCAATAATTAACCTGGGTAATATTCACCTTAAGCAAAGCAATATCGGGTTCGTCCAATCCTTTAGGAAACCAGGTTTGAAGTTCCGGCTTCCATAACTCTCGCATCTTGTTGCGGTCTTTTACGAGTTGTGATCTACCTGAGATAGAAACGTATCGCTGCTGTTCGGGTGACGAAAAACTAACATTGACCTGCTCATGCTGTTCAATCTCAGTTACCTTATGAGAACCAGCATAAGTAAAAAACCAGAGTGTGGCTTCAGAGTTAATCTCACCACTTTTTGACATAGGGTAACTATGCAAACTTCCATGATCATCGACTGTGGTAAACATACCATAATCAATATTTTTGATTAGTTCATGCAGCTTGTAAATTTCTTGAGCGCGGTCTGTAGAAGTTGCCATTGTTTGTACTATTTTCTCTATTTTGATTACAACCAGCTTGTAGGATGGTAAAGTTATGTTTTAGTATTAGCTTTTTTAGTTTAAATTGCGTGAGCCTATAGATGTAATTCTATTAAAATTAGCTCTTTTATTTCTATCTATAGAGATATTGATTGAGAGTGAATATTCTGAGTACACACATTTAGTCATAGGAAGATGAACTTTATGCTTATTTCTTTAGACCTAAATTTTATAATTTTTGTCCTTAACGTAGCGTAAAATCTTCTTTACTAGTAACAAAGTAAATTAAAATCAAGCCTACCTTGCTGTGGTTAACAATAGTATCTATTTTTACTTTGCAGTGTGCTTTCTACTCATAGCACCCTATATATAGGATTACTATTTGATTTTTGAACAAAATTAGGTATGTAGAGTGTGTTAGAACGGAGTTCGTAACGCACTATGATCATGGGTTTGATGCGTTACGCTGTCGCTAACACATCCTACGTATATTTTCAGAAATCAAACCGGATTCCTATATATTCTCAAAATTCCTATTTACGACAATCCAGACCGGAATTATTACTAGTTGGATTGTATAAGATACTTGTGATAATTTAAGCATTAACCACAATTAGAGGTTGAAAATGGCGACTACATCCAACGTCCAGATTACCATCGCCTTGCAAGAGCCTGGTTTAGATGACGATGAACTGCAAGACGAAACGCAGAGACTATTGCAACAGATGCTGGAACTGGATGAAGTGGAAGATGCTAGTCTTTACCGTCAAGCAGAAGCACCGGAAGGAAGCAAGTCAATTACAGGGCTAGCTGTGGGTTGGCTAACAACGCAGGTGAATGCTAAGAGTATTAAAGCACTGATGGGATTTTTAGGCGATCGCCTTGGCAACAAAACCATTGAACTAGAAATTGAGGCCAATGGCAAGAAACTCAAAGTAAAAGCCAGTAGTCGGCAAGAGTTAGAAGCAGCAATTGAGGCAGCACAGAAATTTGTAGCAGGATAGAGAATCTTAGATGGTTAAGGTAGCATTGCTGATTGGGGTGAGTGAATACGGAAACGGTCTTTCTTCGTTACCTGCGGCTCCCAAAGATGTGGATGCGATGCGGGAAGTATTGGAGAATATTGAAATCGGTGGTTTTGATCAGGTGACACCGTTGATAAATCCTGAGCGACAGGCGATGGAAGAAGCTATTTATACATTGTTTGCAAATCGTAAAAAAGATGATCTCCTTTTACTGTTTTTCTCAGGTCATGGGGTTAAAGACGATAGTGGCAATCTTTATTTAGCTGCTCATAATACCCGCAAAGAGCAAGAAGCTCTTGTTCAACCAACAGCAGTAGCAGCAAGTTATGTACAAAACACCATGAGCAATAGCCGCTCAAAGCGTCAGGTAGTGATTTTGGATTGTTGCTTTAGTGGCGCTTTTGCTGAGGGAATGAAAGCCAAAGATGATGGTTCTGTGCCTGTTCAACAACAATTAGGTGGAGAGGGACGAGCTGTTCTCACCTCTTCGACTTCTACGCAGTATTCTTTTGAGCATCAGGGTTTTGATCTCTCGGTTTATACCCATTTTTTAGTTGAGGGTCTCAAAACCGGAATAGCAGATCGAGATAAGGATGGCGGAGTTTCTATTGATGAGTTGCATGAATACGCCAGTGAGAAAGTTCAAGAAACCGCTCCCGGAAAAATGAAGCCCAAAATTTATGTGGTGGAGGAAGGCTTTAAAATACTGCTGGCTAAAGTGCAAACTGAAGATCCTAAGCTGAAGTATCGCCAAGAAGTTGAGCGTCGCCTCAAAGACGGTAAAATTCCTTCTATTACCCGCAATCTATTAGACCTTAAACAGGGAAGTTTAGGAATACTTCCTGAACAAGCTGCTGCCATCGAGGCCGAAGTACTCAAACCTTATCGAGAATACGAAGCAAAATTGCAGCAATACGAGCAGGTATTATCTGAAGCAATTGAAGCTGAGAATCCTTTAACTGAGTACACTCGCAACCAGTTAAAAGATTATCAAGAATTTTGGGGACTTAGAGATAAAGATGTAGAACTAATTGAGAATCGAATTATTCCACGCCTACAAGAGCAACGACTACAGCCAGCGAATCCTCCTCAACCTTCAAACCTGAGTCCTAAAAATCTTGATACTCAGATAAAAACGAGTATCGAGAGTGAACAACTTTTTGAGGCATTAATACGTCCAAAAAGAAACCTTTCTATTTTTGCCTTACCTGTATTTGCAAAATATTTAGCAGGTATTACCACTATTCTAGTTATATTAATTGCCGTCTATTTTCAACAATACTTGATACCTAATTCCAAGCCTACACAAAAAGCTCAACCATCAAACGCGGGATCTGAAATTATTAAACCAAAAATTAATAATACTGAATTGGCAATAATCAACAAATATGAAATTATGATTTACTTTTACAAAAATAGGCAGGATTTATTCAAAGCTAAAAATGATATTCAAACTCAATTGAAAAAAAGTGGTTTTAAAGGAAAGATAGTTTCAGAGGAAATTGATAAATCATTTTTTGAAAAACGTAATTTTACTCGTCCTCTGGCTTATGAAATTCGTTATAGTTCAGATGAAGAAAAAGCTGCTGCTATTTTTGAAAAAATCTTGCAAGAAATCTATCCAGCAGATAAACTTTTTAAAAAGGCCATTGGAAGTAATACTCCAGATTCTATTTCCATCTTTCTTGGCCCTTGAGTTTAGTTTTGCTATGTGTAAGTAAATATTTTGGCTGCTAAAGCAGCGACAATTAACGTATAATAATGGTAATTTATAGCATTTTATCTTCCTGGTATTTGGCTTGTAGTAACTGAACAAGATTTAAAATTTCCTGCAATGTCCTATTACAGCACTGATCGCCACTCATGGCTTGTTCTCAGAGTGCTAATATATTAAGTCCTGACCAATAGAGTATTGTTACTCAAAAATTCTGTTAAAAAATTTGTACCCTCAGAATGAGCCTCTTCAACCTCTAGTAGGAGTGTCATGTTCCATTAAGCGCCTACTATGAAGAACTAGATAATCTAAATCGCAGTATATCTGCCTTTCAAATTATGGACTGGAAGTACAGGTGGAAAAATGGCTATAAACCAAGCCGAGATGAAGCGGCAAAAAACCCTCATTTGTTAGATGAGAGTCAGTTCGAGAACGAGCAAGACCGAAAGCTAGCTGAAGAATCAGCAAGGAAGCATTTGGGTATACCTGCACCAACCTTAGACGAAGATCAATCAATATTACCTCATTAGTTTCATCTAATGAACAAGCTTGATAACGCCATTTCCAAAAAAATTTTTGCAACAAATAAACTGGCTATAGGGGCGTACAGAAGATGTACACCCCTAATTATGTATCTCTAGTACTATGTACGCTCCACACCATTAGGATGTTCGATAAAATGCAGATTTCTCAAATTTTTAATCGATTAAACAATAGCAAATTTACTAAGTTACTCAGTCAAACAGTAGCTTTAAGCGTAGGTGCTTTTGTTCTCCTCTCAAGTACTAATGCTAATGCCGCCGAGCAAGTTGTTTTAAAGTATGGTACTTTTCAGGGGCAAGTTTCTGTTCAAGAATTAAGTCAGTTTACAGAAACAGGTAAGACTACCCCGACACTACAAGCTTATTTGGATGCCGCTCAACAAGACCCCGCAGTAGCTCGTAAGGCACTAAAGGCCCCAATAAAAGCCGATCCTGCCTTTTTAAATAACTTACTGTCAAGCTGGGCAGGGCCAATTTTAGTTAACCAAATTGGTGAAGTAGTTCATCCCCCCGCAGGACAATTAGATCAGCAGGCGCTGCGAAGTGCTTTAAGTACATCTATTCAACAAAATGGTGAAGTTACACTCCTTGGAGCCATTCAGAATTATCCTAATACTTCTGTTGAACTTGAAGGCGATCGCCTTATCTCTGTTTATGAACGCCTAAGCAGTCTTGCAGAACTCTTATGATAGCTAGTTCCTGCTGAAATTTAATACCCATGAGTCTATCTTAGGGTTCTATACTGTGACTGAGAAATTCCCTAACGTAATTGTAGAGTTAGGGAAAAGTTTATATGACAACTGACGTTTCTAGAAATATTAACAAAGATGCTAATGGAGCGCTGATAAGTGGTGTTCTCCTAAGTGTTTTCGGGGTGATTGCGATCGCAGCGCCTAATTTCACCACCCTATTCGCCGAGACTTGGATTGCGGTGATTTTGATTTTCGCTGGATTTACAAAACTAGTTTATGCCACTCAAACCCGCCAGGAAGGAGGTTTCATCTGGAAACTTCTATTGAGCGGACTCTATATAGCAACGGGTATAATGCTGTTTGTTTATCCTTTTACAGGTATTCTCACACTGACTCTGTTACTTGGCAGCTTTTTGCTGGCTGAAGGTACATTCGAGCTAATTCTCGCATTCCGGTTACGTCCGCAAAATAACTGGACGTGGATATTAGGTGATGGCATTATTACACTGGTCTTAGGTGCAATGATTTGGTTCCAGTGGCCCTTCAATGCGCCCTGGCTTCTTGGCACACTAGTTGGTGTCAGCATTATTTTCACTGGCATTTCACGCGTAATGCTGTCATTGAATGCGCGTTCTACTTCAAATCCTCCTGGCCAAGCTGCAAATCCTACTTAAAGTATGGGGAATGGGGAATGGGAAAAAGCAATGCCCCATTTCCAAATTTGAATAATCAAAGTTTACTAAAAGATTGCAGCAGCGATGCCCACTACGGGCTACGCCTACGCCAAGAAAATTGCTAAATTAACTAAGGAAATCAAAATCAAGGCCAGCTAGCTGCAATCTACGATGGTATCTATTGCTACTCCCTTCTCGGATATTCAAAACCATTGGGCACGCTTATTTATTACAGCCTTAGCCCAACGTGGTATTGTTAGTGGGTCGCCAAATGGCACATATCGCCCCGATAACTCACTCACTCGTGCTGAATTTGCCGCCATCATCGCCAACGCATTTGGCACAGTTACCAAGAAGCGGCAATATGTACCTTTTGTGGATGTACCCATAAATTATTGGGCAGCAGCTGCCATTCAAACAGCTTACGAAAAAGCATTTATTAGCGGGTTTCCTGATAAAAGTTTCCGCCCCGCCGAGCGAATTACTAGGGCGGAAGTTTTAATTTCCTTGGTAGCGGGCTTAGAAATTGCCACCAAGATAAAACCAGACCTCCTCTCAACACT
The DNA here is from genome assembly GCF_036917775.1 of Nostoc sp. Classification (GTDB taxonomy): domain Bacteria; phylum Cyanobacteriota; class Cyanobacteriia; order Cyanobacteriales; family Nostocaceae; genus Nostoc. The sequence continues at coordinate 36,445 of NZ_JBALEQ010000077.1, read as the reverse complement.
CCCACAGATTTATCAAGATTCTATTCAGATTCCTGCGTATGGTAAAAATCAGGTAGCTATTGCCACTAGTGCTGGATTAGTGGTTAGTTTCCCAAATATCAAATTACTCAATCCCAATCTTGCAGCTACCCGTGCAGATATAGCAGTAATTATTTATCAAGCTTTGGTGTATTTAGGCGAAGCAGAAAAAATTGCCTCTAGTTACTTAGTACAGCCACCAACGCCAATACCAACACCAATACCAACGCCAACGCCAATACCAACACCTATACCCACACCCGCACCAGCCGGTAGCGTTAGGGTAAATCATACTCGGGAATTCCGAGGGGCGTGGATAGTATCTGTGTGGAATGGTGATTGGCCTTCCAAGGCGGGGCTTTCTGTTGCTCAACAGAAAGCTGAACTCACTGAGATTATTACTAAATTACAAGCGTTAAACTTCAATGCCCTTATCTTTCAGGTGCGACCGGAGGGAGACGCTTTATATGAATCGCAATTAGAGCCTTGGAGTGCTTGGATTACGGGAACTCAGGGGAAAGCACCTGAACCATTTTACGATCCTTTGGCGTTTGCGATCGCAGAATGTCACAAGCGTAATATTGAACTCCATGCTTGGTTCAACCCTTACCGCGCCAGCACTTCCACCGACCCAGCTAAAACAGTACGTCCCCACATCGCAGCGACTAATCCAGAAAGCGTTTATTTATGGAAAACTCAACGTTGGATGGACCCAGGGTTGAAAATAGTTCAAGATAGAGCTTACAACGTAATTCTCGATGTAGTGAAGCGGTACGATGTTGATGGCATTCACTTAGATGATTATTTTTATCCATACCCCATCGAGGGACAACCTTTCCCTGATAACAAAACTTATGCTGCATATCAAGCAGCTGGTGGTTCACTCAACCTTGGTGACTGGCGACGCGACAATGTTAACAGAATGGTACAGCGTCTCTGGCAGGGAATTAAAGCAGCAAAACCCGATGTGAAATTTGGTATCAGCCCCTTTGGGATTTATCGCCCCGGACAACCCACAGGTATTACTGGGTTAGATGCTTACAATGTGTTGTATGCCGACTCAAAAAAATGGTTAGAAGAAGGCTGGATTGATTATATTGCGCCTCAACTTTACTGGCGCACAGATCAAACACAACAAAGTTATTCAGCATTGCTACAGTGGTGGACACAGGTAAACACAAAGCAAAGACACGTTTACGCTGGTAACAATTTGACAGAACCAAGCAACAAGAGTCGAGAAAGTGATGAGATTGAAAAGCAGGTGAAAATTAGTCGTAGCCAAGCAGGACGGTTGTCACTGGGCAATATCTTCTTTAATCTCGGTGTTTTGACAGAAAATAGTCAGGGCATTGCTGATAAATTCCAAAGTCTGCTTTATAACAAACCTGCACTACCGCCAACTTTGCCTTGGCAGGATACAACACCACCCCCTCCACCTATTCAACTACAAGTCAATAACCGCAAACTGAGTTGGCAGCCTGGAGATAATCAACCAGTTCGTTCTTGGACACTTTATCGGCAAACTGGCGATACTTGGACAATTCAGCGAATTTTGTCTGCTGGCACAACCTTCGCTACCGTTCAACAAGCGGGAACTTATGCCGTATGTGCGGTGGATAGATTGGCCAATGAGAGTGCGGGAACAGTGATTACAGTGAGTTGAACAAAGATGCTGCTCAGATCCCCGACTTCTTCAAGAAGTCGGGGATCTAAATCCATAAGAAACGGATTAACCTTTCGGTAGATTAAGACATAATCATCAAAACTGTATATTTGGATGGGGTAACACATAATTTGCCACAAAACCTCATGCTAAATCAGTAATTTCAAGATAAACAGATGAAATTTTGATTGAATTCTAGTTAATTTGTTCCTTATCCTCATTAAGCCATGACATCCCCTGAGCCTCAAACTGATTTTGGAGAAAAAGCTCCACAAAGCTCATTTGAGCCACCTTCTGGAAAACGGCGGTGGCTTTGGTTATTTTTAGTAGCACTACTATTGTTAGGGGGCGGAACAGCCCTTGTTTGGCGTTTGCTCACTCCGCAAAATTCAGCGCCTTCAACTACTAACGCTCAACCTCAAGGGGTAAGAGTCAAAGTATCCACAGTACAAAGCGGCATAATTGAGGAAAGTTCAGATTTTATTGCTAGCCTAAAATCCCAGCGCTCAGTCATCCTCCAGCCAAGGATTCAGGGCCAAGTTAGCCAAATATTTGTGAAATCGGGAGATCCAGTAGCCGAGGGAGCGGCAATTATCCAAGTAGATCGTACACCACAAGCAGCGATCGCTCCTAACAATGCTGCACCTCAAGCATTTTTATTGCAACTGGAAAATGCCCGCACTATACTCAAATCTCTGGAAGCCCAACGCTCATCTTATGTTGCGAATGTGCAATTGTATCAGCAGACTTATGAAAAATATTCCATCCTCGCTGAACAAGGAGCCATCTCTCGACAGACTCGCAATCAGTTTGCCGACCGGCTTGCGAATGCTAAAACTAGTCTTGATGCAATTGATTCCAGGATTCAAGCCCAAAGAGCCAATATATTGCAGGCTGAAAAAACGTTGCAGCAAGCTAATGTAAATACTCAAACACAACAAATCCAATCTGACAAAATTACCGCTCCCTTTAGCGGCACTGTTGGCAACATGGCTGTGAAAGTAGGTGATTTAGTTAATACTTCCACACAATTAGTTAATCTAACGCAAAATCGGCCTTTAGAATTGAACATCTCTGTGCCATTACAGCAAGGACCGCAATTGCGTAAGGGAATGCCAGTGGAAGTAATGAATACACAAGGTCAAAAGCTGGGTAGAAGTAGGGTATTTTTCATTGCACCTACTGCTAGTAATGAAACACAAGGGATACTGATCAAAGCACTTTTTGATAATCCTAACGGTCAGCTACGTGCAGATCAATTGGTAAGGGCTAGAGTGTTTTGGAATCAGCGCCCCGGAATTTTAATCCCCACAACTGCAATGACTCGTGTAGGTGGCGACACTTTTGTTTATGTCGTTGAAACCGAAACATCTCCCCAAGGTGTATCTCAACAAGTAGCTCGACAAAAGCGTGTGAAGCTAGGCGAAATCAAAGATAATAATTACCAAGTTCTTGAAGGATTACAACCAGAGGATAAAGTTATTATCTCAGGGTTGATCAATCTTAGAGATGGTGCTGCGATCGTTCCAGAATCTTAAATGAACTACCCAGACCTACTTTGTGGAGGTCTGGGTTTCTGAATTCTACTAGATATCTCTAAATTTAATCTTGCTACAATACTTTAACAACAGATAATCACCTTGGTGAAGCAAAATAAAACTAGATTAATCTATGACATCTTTATCAGGGAAAGTTGCAATTATCACTGGTGCATCGCGGGGAATTGGACGAGCGATCGCACTAAAATTAGCTGGTAACGGCGCATCTATTGTCGTCAACTATGCGGGTAATGCAGTCAAAGCAGAGGAAGTTGTTGCAGAAATTGAAAAGTTGGGAGTAGAAGCGATCGCTATTCAAGCCGATATTAGCAAAGTACCCGACATCCAACGGCTGTTTGAGCAAACACTTGAGCGTTTTGGCAAAGTCGATATTTTGGTCAACAATGCCGGAATCGCCTTCTATAAACCGATTACTCAGGTGAGTGAAGAAGATTTCGATGCGATTTTTGCTATTAACGTCAAAGGTACCTTTTTTGCTTGCCAACAAGCCGCGCAACACCTATCAGAAGGCGGACGGATTATCAACTTTTCGTCATCAACTACGGTGATGATGCTGCCAACTTATAGCGCTTATGTTGGAACTAAGGGTGCTGTTGAACAAATTACGCGGGTATTAGCTAAAGAATTGGGTGCAAAAGCGATCGCAGTTAATGTTATTTCTCCTGGCCCTACCGATACAGAACTATTTCGAGAAGGCAAAACCCAAGAACAGATAGATCGTTTAGCTCAAATGGCTGCTTTTGGCAAGCTGGGAGATGTGCAAGAAATCGCCGATGTAGTAGCGTTTCTCGCTAGCGATGAAGCCAGATGGATCACAGGGCAAAATATCCGTGTAAATGGTGGAATCGCCTGAGATAATTAAAGCTCTCCTCATAAACCAATGCAGTTCAAATAAGCTCAAAACACTTGTAGAGACGGCGATTTATCGCGTCTCAAAAACCCAAAATTTTTTCCAGTAGCCCTTAACCCAAGCGTATTGCCTCATAAACGCGATATTCTCCGTTTAAAACCTCAGCTAGTAAACTGGGGATTGCTAGTCCTGTTAGGGTAGGCGAAAATTAGACTGCTACTCCGATTCATTCGAGCTTTTTACTCGAATATAATTGTCCCAGTGCAGCTAACAAAACGGATTGCTAAATTTGGGCTGAAAAATTTTGTATAAACCGTTTCTAGCTTATACAAATAACGGCTCGTTTATCCGGTTGTAAAGTCTGTGTTTTCGTACTAAATATCACTTCCCTGTCACCCGAAATTATGGATTTGTCCAACTTTACTACACTTCAAAACTTAGAAGCTGCCTTCGGTGGTGAATCGATGGCAAATCGCAAGTATCTGTTTTTTGCTGAGGTAGCGCGTCAACTTGGGTTTCCAGACTTGGCAAAACTTTTTAAAGAAACAGCAGATCAAGAAACTGAACACGCTTTTGCACATTTTAAGTTGCTGCATCCAGAACTAGTGGTAGAAAATGCGGCTGCTTTAACTGATGAACAAAAGCGGGAAATTATATCTCGCTGTTTATCTTTGGCAATTGAAGGCGAGACTTATGAATATACTACAATGTATCCAGAGTTTGCCGCCGATGCTCAACGCGATCGCGACAATCCTGCGGCTGAAGAATTTCTCAAACAAGTTAAAGAATCTACCGATCATGCCAACACATTTCGAGAAGCTGCACACCGTTTTGGCCTGCTAAAATTCATCGAAAATTACCACGCCGATCGCTATGCTGAAGCTTTAGAAGTATTAAACGGAGGACAAACAGCAACCAGAGTTGCAGGTGAAGATCCTAAAACTCGTAAATGGATTTGTAGACAATGCAGTATGATTTACGATCCCGTTGCTGGCGATCCCGATTCTGGGATTGCACCTGGTACACCTTTTGAAGAAATTCCTGATGATTGGGAATGTCCGATTTGTGGCGCTAGCAAAAAAACTTTTAAGCCATTTGAGGAAAAAGTTGCAGCTTAGGACAACAATTAATTAGGCACTCTTTTTAGCATATAAACGCGAAGCGTCTTAAGGATACTTCGCGTTTTCGATTATTTATTGCAACATAATTATTCTTCAATGTTCGCAAATCAGTAAGCTAATTACTAGGTGGACACAATTGCTGCACTTTTTGAGGAAGTTTCCGACACATTTGCTGGAATCCTTGAGGATTAATTTGCCACCAAGCAAATAATCCTAAACTTGTAACCCCTACAAGCAACGCCAATATTCCCCCCAGCATTACCAAGCGTTTACCCGGATTAGGTTTTGTAATTAAGGTTGGTGGAATTTCTGGGCTTGTAACTGATTCCTCTGAAGTATCTAAATCTAGATCCAAATCTAGCAAAGTTTGCGAACTTTCTGTGAAGGAAATTAATTCCTCTTGTTCTTCTAATTCCTCTTGTTCTTCTAATTCCTCTAATTCCTCTTGTTCTTCTTGTATCTCTGCTTCTATAATCTCTTCTGGCAACACCGGAGTCACAGGTACTAAGTATTCGGGAGAAACACGGCAATAAGTGAGAACAACTGACGTATTATCACGCCCATTTTTTTCGTTTGCCAAGTTAATCCAGTTGCGGACAGCATCTTCAACTGTCATCTGGCCTTTTAACACGGGTATTGCATAATCTTGCCAATATTGTTCCACCCTGTTATTATCACTTAAACCATCAGAACACAGTAGTAATATGCCATCTTCTTCCACAATAAATCGCTGAATCTTAAGACGTAAAGATTCTGCATTTCTTGTCCCCAAGGCTTGAGTTAAGGCAGTAGCATCTGTTCTAATTAATGCTTTTCGATACAAACTTTTGGCAAAGCGGACTTCTCGCGTCGCCACATCATCATCTACTGTGAGTAGCTGACAATAGTTGCGAGTAATCCAATAGGCACGGCTATCGCCAACATTAGCCAAGTAAAGTTCATGGGTATTATTTGATTGCCACCCAGTACTTGTCTGTACTCGTTGTGGAACTTGTAACGCCATGACAATAGTTGTAGCCATACGTTCTTTACCTTGACGTTTTTGTTCGTTATTGCGGGCACAAATCACATTATTTACCACCCGTAAGCTTGCTTCTAATTGTTCCTGCAATAACTCTGGTGATACAAGTACAGCTTGTTCTGTAACCTCCGCTAGTAAGGCGCGAATTTGCAACTTTACAGACTGCACTGCCAATTTACTGGCAACCTCGCCGCCTTCGTGCCCGCCAATGCCATCGCAAACAATTGACAAGTGGGAGAATAAAGGCTCATCTAAATCATTCAAATTATTCGGGTAGCAAGCGTCTTCATTTTGCGCCATAATTGGGCCAATATCTGTAGAGCCTGCCACCTTCAAAACTAGTGGTAATTCTGCCGCAGATGCTAGTAATAAACCATTGAGTTGAGTAGCAACATCATCCAACTCAATTTCCGTTTCACACATATCCTGGACTATGTTCTGCAACCCTTTAGCTACTGATGTTTTTGCAGAAGCTACCCAAAATTGCCAACATTCCCCCAGATTTTTTAAACTCAGCTTCTCATCTTCTGATGTTTGGTAGAGTTCTAACAGTCGCACACACCAACCTTGGACTCTCAAGTTGTCTACTACCAGTAAACTGCGGCTAAGTCCTAATTCTGATAAAGGTGTCCAAAGTTGGAGAATTTGCCACAGCCAATAAACTTGTCGTACCGCTGTTGCTTGCTCCCAAGCCTCAACAATAGTTGGATAGATATTTCCTGTGTCATCTATCGGCACATTTTCTAATAACAAGATATCAGTTGTATCTTCCTCACCATCACTAGCAAACCCATAAGCTTGGGGCAGATGTAACCGTTCTTGATATAACCGTAGATAAGGAATTACTTCCTTCGGTAATTCTTCAGGGACATCTGGTGGTAGTCCTGGTTGAGTATCCAGCCAAATCTGGCGAGTAATTACTCCATATCTGTCTGCTACTTTTGTGCCTGGTGTAATTTGAGCAGACAATGAGCCAGTAGCCCAAAGATAACGGTGAACCAAGGGAGTTTGGCAACTTGCACAAACACGATCTCCAATAGGATTAATGGGGCTATTACAGCCTGGATTTATACAATAAATTGTCAGTTGAGTAGAAATCATAAAAGTATAAATTTAAAAACCAATCAACTCATGAATTTCGATTACATTTAGCTGGCAATGGCTTGAAGGCTAGAATAGACTGGAATTGTGTACCGCTAGCTACACCTGGTTACTGAAAGTAATCAAAATTATTGGTAAAAAGACCAAGTTTTGCTTTCTGTAAATAACTTACGTCTGGCTGTATCTAATCGTAGAAATGGATTTACGTCAATGTAGAGTCTAGGATGGCACTATGCCAAGTTTGACCTTAATCTGGCTTCTGGCGGGAGCAGTTTTGTGTCTCATGGAACTGTTCTTACCATCGGCGTTTGTCGCCTTCATGATGGGAATTAGCGCTTTTGTGGTGGCGCTGCTGTCTGGAGTGGGTTTGGGAAATGTATGGTTGCAAGTTGTAGTTTGGCTATTACTTTCCACATTTCTAATCGTGCTTTCTCGTCGGTTTTTGCAACCACGACGACGCAAATCGAAAATTCAGGATGCAGTCATAGCTGAAACTTTAACCGAAATTCCGCCTGGTAAAACAGGGCGGGTGTTGTATGAGGGAAATTCCTGGCAAGCACGATGTGACGATGACAAATTTACTGTAGCGCCCCATCAAAGAGTTTATGTGGTTAGGAGAGAGGGTACTACTTTGATTGTGATACCAGAAAATTTGTTGAATTCTTAATTATTGAGAATGGGGAATTGGGAATGGGAAATGGGGAATTGGTTATTTTCTTTATTTCCCCATTTCGTCCATTTTCTACTCTCTTTGACATTTAATACTTAAAAAATCAGGAGATTCACAATGGAACAGTTTTTTTTGCTCGTACTTTTAGCCCTTGGTGGTTCTGCCGTCGCGGGATCTGTGAAAGTCGTCAATCAAGGCAATGAAGCTTTGGTGGAAAGATTAGGTAGTTATAACAAAAAGCTGGAACCAGGACTAAACGTGATCTTTCCTTTCATAGATAAAATTGTCTACAAAGAAACTATCCGCGAAAAAGTCTTAGATATTCCTCCACAACAGTGTATTACCCGTGACAATGTTGGCATTGAGGTAGATGCAGTGTTTTACTGGCGCATCGTGGATATGGAAAAAGCCTGGTACAAGGTAGAAAATCTCCAGGCTGCAATGATAAATATGGTGCTAACTCAAATTCGCGCTGAAATGGGGCAACTAGAGTTGGATCAAACTTTTACTGCTCGTTCTCACATTAGTGAACTTTTGCTACGGGATTTGGACGTTGCTACCGATCCTTGGGGAGTGAAAGTTACACGGGTAGAACTGCGAGATATTATTCCATCTCAGGCAGTGCGAGAATCGATGGAATTGCAAATGTCGGCAGAACGACGCAAACGGGCAGCAATTTTAACTTCTGAGGGTGAACGCGAAGCTGCTGTCAATAGCGCCAGAGGTAAAGCTGACGCGCAACTCCTAGATGCGGAAGCTCGTCAAAAATCGACAATTCTACAAGCGGAAGCTGAACAAAAGGCGATCATTTTGAAGGCTCAAGCGGAACGTCAGCAGCAAGTTTTGAAAGCGCAGGCGATCGCAGAATCAGCAGAAGTTATTGCCCAAAAACTCCAGACTAATCCCAATGCTAACAAAGCAGTGGAAGTTCTGTTTGCTTTAGGCTATCTCGATATGGGCTCAACAATTGGTAGAAGCGATAGCAGCAAGGTATTGTTTATAGATCCGCGTACTATCCCTGCTGCTTTTGAAGGTATGCGTTCCGTTATCTCAAATGGTCAGGTTGACTCTAACGAGTTGTTTTCTAAGCAAATACCAGGATTAGAAAATAACCGTCCTGGTTAGGAGTGACGAGTGGCATTGGTGTCAACTTCAATTTAAAACCCTTTTCAAAGTTCGTTTCCAGTCTCAGACTGGGAACGAGACAATCACAATTATCTACTGACAACGTTTTTCAGCTATTCTTACTGATAATTCACCCATAGAGGTTAACTTCGCTAAAATCGGCATTATCGAAGTCGTTCCTCAAAATAGCACCGGTCAATAATTCTGAATGGGCTACACCCCGTTGCGCTAACAGAAGTAAAATACGCTTTATTCCTCTCATAGAATTGGTATGATTATTGACCAGTCCCAGTAGTTTGATTTACTTGGCATTGGCTGCACAACCCAAAAAACTCTAGGGTGTGGTAAAAAACTTTAAATTTATGGCTAGATTCTAACTGCTCTTCTAAATCATGCACCGGGCATTGATGAATCGGAATTGAGACACCGCATTGCAAGCAGGTAAGGTGATGTTTGTCTTGCTGGGCTAGGCTATAGAGGGCTTCACCATTAGCCAAATTGCGTACTTGTACTATGCCTTCGAGTTTTAAGGCTTCTAAAGAACGGTAAACTGTTGCTAAACCCATACTCTGATTTGTATTACGTAATTCTACGTAAATATCCTGGGCAGAAATGCCTTTTTTGATGGTTTTCAGCAGGTTGAAAATACGCTCTTGACTGCGGGTGCGTATAGCTCTCATAGACAATTATTTAAATATGCCACTGTAGTTGAAGCTGTTAGATGGGCTAATTGATCAATTAACTTTAACTGCTTCGTAATCTTATTTTCACTCAGTTGGAACAGAAAGTTATAGTATAGCGATCGCAGCATTCAGCAAAAGCCGTGCAAACCAAGTATCTAGCCAAAATTTTTGTGACACTTCGTCCTTCAGTCTTAGACCCTGCTGGTGTGGCTGTACAATCCGGTCTTCAGCAACTGGGATACGATAACGTTGACCAGGTGCGGATTGGCAAGTACATTGAACTCACCATTACCTCAACTGAGGAAAAGAAAGCTCGTCAAGACCTCGATCGCATTTGTGACCAAATGCTAGCAAATCCTGTAATTGAAAATTACCGCTTTGAGTTGATTGAAGTCGAAACCCAAACGGGAGTCTTTTAGGGCATTGGGGATAGGGCATTGGGAATAAGGAAGAGGGGGGAGACTTGTTCAATAATTCCCCATTCCCAATTCCCCATTCCCAATTCCCAATTCCCAATTCCCCATTCCCCATTCCCCATTCCCAATTCCCCATTCCCCAATCATGAAATTTGGTGTTGTTGTTTTTCCAGGTTCTAATTGCGATCGCGATGTTGCTTATGTAACCAGAGATTTGCTTTTACAACCAACTCGTATGGTTTGGCATCAAGAAACAGACATTGCTGATTTGGATGTCGTCATCATCCCTGGTGGCTTTAGTTACGGGGATTATCTGCGCTGCGGTGCGATCGCACGTTTTTCACCCGTGATGCAACAGGTTGTTGAACACTCTCAAAAGGGCAAGTTTGTCATTGGTATTTGCAATGGTTTTCAGGTATTAACTGAAGCTCGACTTTTGCCAGGGATGTTAACCAGAAATCGGGATTTGCATTTTATTTGCGATCGCGTCCCCGTGAAAGTTGAGCGTACCAATCTCTTATGGACGCAAGGCTATACCAATAGTGAAGTTATCACTTTACCCATTGCCCACGGTGAGGGACGATTCTACGCGGATGAAGCCACTCTTAGAGAAATTGAAGATAACGGGCAAGTCGTGTTTCGTTATGAAGGCGAGAATCCAAACGGTTCACTGAACAATATTGCCGGGATTTGCAATCGTCAGGGCAATGTGTTGGGGATGATGCCGCACCCAGAAAGGGCATCTGACGCGATGCTGGGCAATAGTGATGGCTTAAGGCTCTTTCAGGGCTTGTTAGAGAAGATAGCCTAGCCTAGCCTAGAGCAAATATGGCGCGATCGCTCTCTGAAAGATAGATGAAGATTCTTCTCAAGATAGCGATCGCTCCATCACATCAAGTTTTAGAATTTGTATCACGAAGCAGTCCATCGTAGACTTACTTTTACAATTCAACGACAGAGGCAGTATTCCCTCTGTCTCCTGCCTTCTTCAACAATAATTACTAATTCGTAATTCGTAATTAAAAGGGAACGGAACACAACACCAAAATCTCCGATTTGGGGTTTAAATCCTAATTAATTCACTTACGAATTACGAATTATCAATTACGAATTATTTTAACGTACCTCTTTAAGAGTATCAATTTGCTTGGTAAACAACTCAGTAAATAAACTCAGCACAGTCCGCTCTTCGCGTACTTTTATATTGGCACTGATTGACATACCTGATTGCAATGTGACGTTTTTACCCTTAATTACTAAAGATTGTTTATCCAATGAAATTTTTGCCGGAAATCGATAAAACTGATGTGTTTGGTCTGGTGGTAATGCGTCTGATCCTATCCCTATCACTTCCCCTTTGATATCGCCAAATTCGCTGTAAGGAAAAGAGTCAATCCTCACATCTACCTTCATCCCTTTTCGCACAAAACCGATATCTTTGTTAGTGATGAAAACTTCAGCTATATAGTTTTCCTTTGGAACAATTTGCAGCATTTTTGTTGTCGGGTTCGCTACAAATCCAGGGTTTTTTGCTTGTAAATCAAAAACTGTTCCACCTACAGGCGCACGAAGTTCTTGATACTTAACGTTTAACTGTGTTTGAGAGATTTTACTATTGACATCTGCCAAACGCTGTTCATTATCTAGAATAACTTTCATGAATTGGCTATCAATTGCGGCAATACGCTGTTTGTTATCAGCTATCTTATCTAAAACGTTTTTATCAGAAACAGCCACCGTATTGCTTAATTCTTGTTGACCCTTTTCTATATCAAACTGGAGGCGTTTTTCTTCCTCACCTAGTTGTGCTACTTCCGCCGTGCGGTTTTGGACTTCTTGTTGCTGGTTGAGATACTGAAGTTGAGAAATGCCACCTTCTTCTGATAATATTTTCAGTTTATCTAAAATACCCTGTTGAATGGCTAAACTTGCTTTACTATCTTCCAGCTTAAATTTATTTTGAGCTAGTTGCTTTTTGATTTTCTCTACTTCCAACTGCGCCGCAGCAGAACGAGAATCTAGTTCTTTTTTGGCAACTCGGAGACGTTGTTGCTCATCAATTCCTAAAGTAGAATCTCGACCAGAATTTCTTAATTGAGTCCGTAATAAGTCATTTTCTTCTACTAACGCTACCCGACTTTTAAGCAGAAAAGCAGTTTCTTGTGGCAAATTACCGCGCAAATATAACAGTTCAGATCCCCCGGCAGTAGTTGCCCCCATTAATCGGCGATAAATTTGGTTTTCTTTAATTAATGCAACACGAATTTTATTCAAAGAATTTAATTCGGCAACACTGGCTATGGAATCAAAAGTCAGCAACAAATCTCCTGGCTTTACCTCTTGTCCATCTTTAACATTAACTGTTTTCACAACTCCACTAACAGGAGCCTGAACTTCTTTGACTGTTCCTTGCGGCTTTAATTGACCTGTTGCTGGCACTACTTGCTCAATTTTCGCAAAATAAGTCCAACCAATTCCAAAGCAGGCTAACCCAATGAGAGTAACCATGATTGTCCGTGACCAAACTGGAGATTGACGCAAGACAATTGCTTGCTCAAATTCCTGACTACTGGAGTTAATTAAAGACTCTTGAGCAGCTTTCTGTTGTTTTGTAAGTACCGGTGAATCTTGCTTAACTTCATTTTTCTGATTGCCGGTGTGGTGATTCCCATTAAGTTGAGTCATAACGATTTAAGATTTTGGATTTTAGGTTTTGGATTTGTTGTTGAGTGGACACTGTTCAAATTATGTAATGCTATGCTGCCAAGAATAATTAACTACAAGTTCACATCTTGTTGCTGATACAGATAATAATAATGACCTTTGGTAGCCATTAATTCTTGATGGCTACCTTGTTCTATAACTCTACTATTATCCATCACAACAATCATGTCTGCATTACTGACGGTGTTTAGTCGGTGGGTAATAAAAAATACTGTATCACCCTTAAATGCTTTGGCTAAATTGAGACATATTTGCCGTTCTGTGGGATAGTCTAGGGCGCTAGTTGCTTCATCTAAAACTAATAATTTTGGTCGTTGTAAAACAGAACGAGCGATCGCAATTCTTTGTCGTTGTCCACCTGAAAGTGCAGAACCCCGTTCTCCCACCCGCGTGTTGTAACCGTTGGGCAAGTTCATAATAAACTCATGAGCGCACGCAACCTGAGCCGCTTCGATAATTTCTTCGGTTGTCGCATCGGGATTCGTCAGAGCGATATTTTCTTGAACGCTACCGTCAAACAACAATGTTTCTTGGGGAACTACGCCAATTTGTCGTCGCAGTGAATAAAGTTCGACTTTGGCAATATCATAACCATCAATCAAAATTCTGCCGGACTCAGTTTCATAAAGTCTCAGCAACAATTTCATCATCGTACTTTTACCCGATCCACTTTGTCCGACGATGCCAATAAATTTCCCTGGCTGAAATTCGAGGTTGACGTTGGAAAGTTGCAGAGGGCCACTCGTCCCAAATCGGAAGGAAACATTTTCGTATTTTACTGCTCCCTTAATCGTCGGTAAGGGTATGTTGTAGCGGTCTGTTTCTCCTTCTTGTGGCGTATCGACAATATCGCTTAAACGTTCTAGAGATAAGGCTGTTTCTTGGAAGCTTTGCCAGAGTTGAGCTAAACGCAATATTGGGCTGGTGACGTAACCCGATATAATTCTAAAGGCAATTAGTTCGCCTAAAGTTAATTGTTGTTGCAGTACTAAATAAGCTCCTACCCACAAAACCAGTAAGCTGCTGAGTTTGTTGAGAAAGTTACTGGTGGAGTTGGCGAGGGTAGAAGTTACAACTGTTTTAAAACCAGCAGCGACAAACCGAGCGTAACGCTCTTGCCAAGAAAAGCGCGATCGCAGTTCGATATTTTGCGCTTTTACAGTTTGAATTCCTGACATCACCTCCACTAAATAAGATTGAGTTTCGGCGTTGCGTTCAGCTTTGGCACGTAACTGTCTGCTAATAGTGGGAGAAGCAATTAAGGTAATCACGATAAACACAGGAATTGTGCTTAAGCCTACCAAGGTGAGTTGCCAACTATAAATCAGCATTACACCGATATACACCACCGAGAACAGAGCATCTAATCCCACTGTTAAGGCAGTACCAGTCAAAAATTGGCGAATATTTTCTAATTCGTTGATGCGAGTGGAAAGTTCACCCACCGGTCGACGTTCAAAATAACGCAGTGGTAAACGTAATAAGTGGTCGATAATTTGCGACCCTAAACCCATATCGATCCGGTTAGTGGTATCGACAAATAAGTAAGTTCGTAAGGTAGTTAGTACTGCTTCAAATAATCCAACTACTAATAGTAAGATCCCCAAAATATGTAGTGTGCCAATACTATTTTGAGTGATAACTTTGTCGATAATTAACTGAACTACCAGAGGATTTGCCAAAGCTGCCAACTGCACGAAAAATGAGGCAATAAAGACTTCTATCAACACTCGACGGTGCTTTGATAAATATGGCAGAAACCACCGTAAACTAAAACGTTCTTGGGGTGTTTGGTTGGTAGCACTGAGCAGTAATACTCTAGCTTGAGGCGGAAAGTTGGTTGGATCAACATCTAATTGTTCAACCAATTGAGCAGGTTTACAGCGCACAATTCCTTTGGATGGGACACCAACAACCACGGTATTTGCATCTGCTGCATATAAAACTGCAAAATTATCACCATAGCGAATCAATGCTGGTGTAGGAATACGCGTTACTGAGGAGATTGGTATCTCTATTAACTGCGCCTTGAGTCCGATTAATTCTGCCAGGTAAGCAGTAACTTGAAACGATATAAGACCCTGACGTTTGACTTGCTCGGTTAAGATGCGGCGAACCACTTCTCGACGAAACGGTATTTCTAGGTGCTTCGCGATCATTTGGAAGCAGGCGAAGGCTGTATTTAATTCTCCCTTACCACTAAAAAACGGGTATTTTTGTTTTGACGAACTCTTTGAGGGATCGGGGACTGTCTGGGGAACGATTTCGTCTGATGCGTAAGGGATATCTAATTCATCATCATCTCGGCTATCTACTTGGGTGTTATTTACCGCCAGTACTATCTGATGACTATCTTCTAAGATCAAATCTGATGGATGAATACCAACTAACCGTGAAGGGTTTTGACCTATGACCTGGATCTTGTCTCGGTCGTCTTCTGCTTCTAGGCGATCGCCAGGTGATAAATTCGTGACTGTACCACCGCCACTTACAAACCAAACCCTTGCGCTATCCAGTTGGTTAAATGCAGTTTTTCCTGGTGGTAAGTAATGGATTTTTGCCTGCGGTAAGGCTTTTTCTGTAAGTTCTCTGAGATTTAAAGTTGCGATCGCTTGCTTTTGCCAATAGGAGCCGAGAATATCAAAAACTTCTATCAAATAACTGCGATTCTTGCGGGCTTCGGCAAAAGCTGGGTATGAAGCGAGAAAACTAAAATATGCCGATGCACTCAAGGTTAAACATACTACTTCGGTAGAGGCGATCGCAGTCTCGCAGGCAACATCGCGCAACAAACTAATTTCGCCGATAATTTCTCCAGGTTGCAACAATTTTAGGGTAATTGGCATTTGCGTCTGGGGGTCGTATCCCAAGAGGCGCACTTGTCCCTCATAAATAATAGTGATGCGTTCCGGGAGACTTTCTTTACCAATGATTTTTTGACCTATGCGATAGCGCCAGGCTTGCAGTTGTTCTGATAGATTAGCGATCGCTCCATCGGGTAACTGTTCAAACCCTTCTATGGTAGTGAGAAATTCGGGAAAAGTGTTCTTAATATAAGTCATATAAAACAACTAAAAGTGAGCAATTAAGTCGAAAATATTAGGGAGTATCTCTTTTACTAACAGTGGTAGTGTTTGGTTTTATGCCAGTAGTGGCAAGACTTCTGTACAATTCAGATGCCTAAATATGTAATAGTACAGAGGATAGTTTCGTCTAATTTCAGACCTGTATTTATATCACACGGTTACGATTGTTATGCGTTTTTCAAACCAAAGTATAATGTCAATAGAGCGAGGACAAGTTATCGCTTGGTTAACGACATATAATTTATACAAACTTAAAATAAATATTTAAGCATCGCAAGTATGCAAGATGGATACTCAACTTATCATCAAACCAAGATACATAAAGATGGTTGTTAAATTTAGTGTCGGCATATTCTAATTTATGATAATCAACATGAAAATATCACAGATGCCTTCCTAAGTAAATACCCTAGTTAAAAATTATGTAATAAAAAAAACTTTAAATTTCTGAATTATTTTTTACATCTTATTGAATATAGAGATTGACAAAATCACTAATGGCCAAGGATTGTAAACTTTCCTTATTAAACAGTGCCATACCCGAATTTTTGAAAGAATTATCTCTTACTTTTTTGGTAGCTTAATTTAATAAAAATTAACTGCAAAATCAAAGGTGAAGATTTATTATGACCTTAGAGGAATCAACTATTAAATTTATGAAGGAAAGACAATAATTGCCTTCAGTAAATTCACTAGTTTAATCCATATTGAGTCTCATTAATAGCTGTGCATAAAAACCTCATCTCACAACTAGGATGAGGTTGTTGGGTTTATCTAAGTAATTACTCGTACTTAATATTAGACAGGACTGACACCAAAATTTCCCTGTACAATCATGTTGTTGTAATTTTTATCACCACTATTTGGTAAATCCTCAAAACCAAAGGTGTTATTCCCCAACAGGCGAAAGCCAGTGGAAGTTATTACCCGCAAATAAAACAACCCCATCCCACAAGTGAGATGAGGTTGGAAAGCTATAACTACACAATTCAGAAAGAAGTTTGAACGGGTCAAAATAGCCTTTATATCTGGCTTAAAGACTTAAGTTTTGTACCTAACTGAGTTACTTCTTTACTATGCTTTCTGCAATAATTTGATCTATGCAAGACTTCATTTTTTCAGACACAGATCGTACATGAGGTTCTTTAAAAATGGAATTATGAATCCCAGAAATATCATAAATATCCACTCCCCCTAATGCCAATTTACCCCAACCCATTTTGGAATCAGCTTCTCGTTGTTCAACTACAAGACCATCTTCTGTTCGGAATACGGTTGCTTTACCTGAGTAAACTTGTAAAGCATATTTTCTTAGCGCTTGTATAGTAGCATTTTCCACCATGTATTTCCGGTTGGAGTAAGGCAAGGGGCGACCAAGAATCAGGTGAAAGTGAAAGACAAACCGCCAGAGTATCTCTTTGATTTGATACTTAAACCGTTCTGTATTTCCTTTTACCTGCTCAATAAGATAGTTAGATGCAATTGCTAAAAGACTCTTCCAATCACGAGAGGCAGACTTTTGCAATGATAAAGATTCAGTATTTTTTGAGCCATAAGTATCAAATAAAACTAGCAAAGCTACTTCCTTACCTTGTATGGCCAATTGCCGAGCCATCTCGTAAGCAATTAAACCCCCAGAGGAGTATCCACCGATTAAATAAGGCTCATGGGGCTGAATAGTCTGGATTTGTTGAATGTAGTGCGCTGCCATGTCTTCAATTCGGGTATAAGGAAGCTGTTTTCCATCTAACCCTTGTGGTTGTAGTCCATAAAATGGTTGATCTGATCCTAAATGCACAGCCAATTCACGGAAACGTAGAACTTCTCCACCCAAACCATGTACACAGAAAAAAGGAGGCTTAGAACCGTTGGGCTGAATAGCTACTAAAGATGACCAAGGAATTGATGTTTCAGATTTGACATCAGCTGTTGGCACCGCCGCAATCCCAGGTTTTGAGCATATTTCTCGCTCAAGAATATTAGCTAACTGCTCAATAGTTGGGGCTTGTAAAAGGATAGATAGAGCTAGATTTTTGCCTACTATCTTTTCAATCTGAGAAAATAGACGTACCGCCAGCAGTGAGTGTCCACCCAAATCAAAAAAGTTATCTGTTATTCCAATCGGATGAATTCCTAAAACATTTTCCCAGATTTCTGTTAATTGAAGTTGTAATGGATTTTCTGCTGTAGCAAATATTTTTTCTCTTTCAATATTAGTTGGATTGAGAGCAAGTAAGGCTTGACGATCAAGACCATTAGCATTCAACGGCAGAGAATCAACTATGACAAAGGTAGGCAACAAATGCTCCGGTAGCTTTTGCTGGAGAAAACTCAGTAGCTGCTCACTCCCAATCGTCTCGTCTTGTTTGGGGACAAGATAAGCAACTAAATGTTTGTCCCCAGAAACATCTTCTCTGGCAATCACCGCAGCGTTATGCACGCCTGGATATTGAGCCAAAATTGTCTCAATTTCTGTCAACTCAATCCGAAAACCGCGAATTTTAGCCTGATTATCTCGGCGGCCAATAAACTCAATATTGCCGTCACTTAAGTAGCGTCCAAAGTCGCCACTTCTGTAAAGGTATGACCCGGATTCGCTACTAAAGGGATTGGGGATAAATTTCTCAGATGTTAATTCGGGACGGTTAAAGTAGCCTTGTGCAACACCGATACCACTGATGTAGATTTCGCCAGTAACGCCAATTGGCAAGGGTTGCAATCGCCGATCGAGAATGTAGATTTGGGTATTAGCGATCGCTTTTCCGATAGGAATTTCTGACCGAGTGTTACTGGCTTCGGTAGCAGTTGCCGGATCGTAAACCGTGGCGGTTAAAGTTGTTTCTAGCGATCCATAGCCATTAAGCCAACGTACTTGCTTGCCAACTTTTTCTACCCAAGTTAAATAAGCATTGCGTGAGACTTTTTCACCACCAACCACGACTAAGCGCAAGCTGACTGGCAAGGTTTGTGGAGATAGAGACGGCTCTTTAACTAACTGATGCCAAAAATACGTAGGTAGATTAACAACGGTAATCTGTTGTTGAGCAATGAATGAGAAAAACTGCGCTGTCGATTGTAGCTCTTGAGACTGGATAATTGCAGTAGCACCAGCAATCCAAGTGGGGAACAATGATTCTATAAAAGAATTGTGAGTGATACTAGGTAATAGTAGGAGGCGATCGCTCTGGGTCAACTCCCAAGTGTCACTGATTGCTAGGCTGTGGGTGACGAGATTACGATGGGTAATGGCTATACCGTTGGGTTTCCCATTGCCGCCGGACGCATACATCACACAGGCCAGAGTCTGATCTGTGGTATAGTAATTTTGATTTTCTGTTGTGTGTAGTGCGATCGCTTCCCAATCATTATCCAAACAGATAACTTGTACCTGATGCTCAGAGAACTTCTCAACCAATGAGCTTTGGCTTAACACTATGGATATTTGGGCATCTTTTAAAATGAAAGCCAGACTATCTTGCCCAGATGTCGGAGCTATGGATACGTAAGTTCCCCCAGCTTTCAAAATACTCAACAGCCCCACAATCATCTCTAGCGAAGGCTCTACATAAAGACCGACCAGTACCCCAGATTTTACCCCTAGAGTTTGCAAATAGTCGGCTAATTGATTTGCACGCTGGTTGAGTTCCTGATAGGTTAGTTGCTGATTTTTAAAACTTACGGCAATATTATCTGGAGTTCGTTTAGTTTGAGCCTCAAACCACTGATGAATACAAGTATTCTGCGGATAATCAGCCTGTTTGCTATTCCAGCCAACCAATAATTGATGCTCAGGTGTTGTCAACAGAGGTAATTCAGATATCGGCTGATCGGGATTAGCAACAATACCTTCAAGTAAAGTTTTGAAGTGTCCCAACATTCGCTCTATGGTACTGGCATCAAACATCTCGGCATTGTAATCAAATACCATGCCCAGACCATTATCCTGTTCCCGCAAGACTAATGTCAGATCGTATTTGGTTTTACCATGATAGATGTAACCAAATAGAGAAGTAATAGTCAAATCAGGTAGTTGCAATGCTCCCATCCCACGGCCATTTGACCAAGGAGGATTGAGGGAGAACTTTACTTGAAATAAAGGCGAACTGTTCCGACTTTGTTGTTCTGGTCTAAGTTCTTCAATTAGTCTTTCAAATGGTAAGTCTTGATGGGTATAAGCCTCTAAGCAATCCTTACGCACGCGGTCTAACAATTGTCGGAAAGTTGGATTTCCTGCTAAGTTACCCCGCATTACAAGAGTATTAGAGAAAAATCCAATCAGCCGCTCGGTTTCTACTTGTCCCCGACTTGCACTTGCAAAGCTAATCAGTAGGTCTTCTTGTCCAGAATAACGGTAGAGCAATAGCTCAAACACTGTCAGCAGAGTCATGAAGAGGGTAACACCCCATTTTTGACTCAGGTCTGTCAGAGCATGGTTCAGCGTCTTTGATAGCAGCAGGGCAGCGCGATCGCCTCGATATGTCTGCACACCATGAGGACGCGGATGATCGTAAGGTAACTCAATGATCGGTAAATTGCCTTCTAGCTTTTGCTTCCAGTAGTTTACCTGTGACTCTAAAACCTCTCCTTGGAGCCACTGATATTGCCAATTGGTAAAATCGGCATACTGCACTGGTAAGGGAGTTAAAGGAGAAGCCTTCCCTGCCGAAAATGCTTTATAGATGGTAGTGAAGTCTTGATAAAATATATCGGAAGAAGCTCCATCACAAACTATGCAGTGCATATTCCAGATTAGCAGATGCTCGCGATCGCTCAATCGCAGCAGTAGCAACCGCAAAATCGGCCCATTGGCTAGATCAAAAGGTTGATGAGCTTCTTTAGTTGCCAGTAAGAGAGCTTCCGCCTCTCTTTTTTCATCTGGTACTTGCCGCAAATCAATTATTGGCAGCGTCAAAGAAACATCAGTGGCGATGACTTGAGTAGGTTTTCCATTCACTGCTGGAAAAGTTGTCCGCAGAACTTCATGGCGGCGGACGACTTCTCTTAAACTTTCCTCTAAGAAAGTAACGTTGAGATTCCCCGTAAAACGCACCACAACGGGCATATTATTTGAGGAACTATTAGGTTCAAATTGGTGCAGGAACCATATCCGTTGCTGACCAAAGGAAAGGGGCAAGTTGCCATTCCGTTCACAAGCGACAATTGGGGGAATCTGTGAACTGGCGGCTGTAGTAATTTGTCGGAGAAAGTTGATGATTTCGGCTTTTTGAGTTTTTAACTCGGTGAGCAATTCCGGTGTGAGACTGTCTTTTGCTGCCCGATAGCGTAAGCGTTCGCCCTCTAACCAAAGTTTGACATCGCGCTGACGTAGTTCAGAGAGTAGTTCATCTAATGTTTTCATAGCTCACCTTCCTCATAATCATCAGCGGTTTCACTATCAGCAGCCTGAACACCTTGGGTTGCCCAACGCAGAGTTTCCACTCGTTCAGCTAAATCTGCTACCGTTGGCAATTCAAATAAATTGGACATGAGAATTTCTACTTGCAAGGCTTGGCGCAGTCGAGAAACCACTTGAATTCCTAGTAGAGAATATCCACCCAGTTCAAAAAAGTTGTCGTAAATCCCAACCTGCCTGACATTTAAAACCTGTGTCCAGATATCTGCAATCTGCTGCTCAATGGGAGTGCGAGGCGCTACATAATTTGCTTCCAGTTCTGGACGGAAAGAATCAGGCTTTGGTAGTGCCCGACGATCAACTTTGCCGTTAGCATTTAGCGGCAAGGCTTCCAGTGCCATAAAAATCTTGGGCACCATATACTCAGGAAGCTGCTGTTTTAAGAATCGACGTAACTCGGAGATTATTTGCGGGCTATCTTGGCCAATTTCTGCGACAAAATAACCAACCAGCACTTTCTCACCAGGAGCATCTTCTCGAACAATTACTACCGCTTCTTTTATTGCCGGATATTGCAAAAGTGCAATTTCAATTTCACCCAATTCTATGCGGAAACCGCTCACTTTTACCTGATTGTCAATCCGACCCAGGTATTCAATCTTTCCATCTGGCAAATAGCGAGCTAAGTCTCCACTTTTATATAAACGTGATTGAGTATCTGAGCTAAAGGGATTGGCAATAAATCTTTCAGCAGTCAAATCCGGGCGATTGAAATATTCTCGTGCTAAACCATCGCCACCAATATACAATTCACCTGTGATGCCAATTGGGACGGGTTGTAAATGGGAATCTAATATATAAACTTGGGTATTAGCAATGGGGCGACCAATAGGAATAGAAGCCCCTGGCTTTAGTGGTGCTGTAATCTCATAACAGCAAGTAAAAGTTGTACTTTCTGTCGGCCCGTAACCATTAATTAGTTTACAGTTTTCTACTGTGTTGAGAAATTTCTGGACATGGGTAACGGATAAAACATCACCACCTGCTAACAGTTGACGTAAGGGTTTTAAAGCATCAATTTTTTCATCGACTATTAGATGGAATAAACCCGCCGTTAGCCATAAGGTTGTCACCTGATATTGCTGAATAAATTGCCCTAATTCGTCTAAAGATGGCGTATGGGGAGGGAATATTATTAGTTTTCCACCATTAAGCAAACAACCCCAAATTTCAAAAGTTGAAGCATCAAAAGAGATAGGGCTAATTTGCAGAAATACTTCTTTGTTAGTGAGGCTTACATAGTTAGTTTCTTTGACTAATCTAACTACACCTTGATGGATAACACTAACACCTTTGGGCTGACCTGTAGAACCAGATGTGTACATTACATAAGCCAAGTTGTCAGCCTTGACATTACTAATTAAATTCTCTGGTGTTGCTTGGTTGATAGTATCCCAGTCAGTATCTAGACAAATTACACTTGCTGCGTGAGCAGGTAGTTTGTCAATTAACTGTTTTTGGGTCAACAGTAATTTGATCTGGGTGTCTGAAAGCATGAAAGCCAAACGTTCTTGCGGATACCCAGGATCTAGGGGGACGTAGGCTCCACCTGCTTTCAGAATCCCTAAAAGACCTACTACCATTTCTAAGGAGCGATCGACGCAGATTCCCACAAGAACATCTGCACCTACTCCTAATGTTTGCAGGTATTGCGCTAATTGGTTGGCGCGAATATTTAACTCTTGGTAAGTAAGCTGCTGTTCTTGAAATACCAACGCTATTGCATTAGGGGTACGCTCTACCTGTTCCTCAAATAACTGATGAATAGATTTATTTTGGGGATACTGTGTTTGAGTCTGATTCCATGTTGCTAATAACTGTTGCTCTACTGGTGGTAAAATTGGCAATTTAGAAATACTTTGATTGGGGTTAGCAACTATACCCAATAATAAAGTTTCAAACTCTGCCATCCGGTGGCGAATAGTGTCAGCGTCAAATAAATTAGTGTTGTACTGACATTCCAGGGTCATCTGACCACGTAATTCTGTAGCATTGATGAACAGTTCAAAATTCTCGAACGATCGCGGGTTAGAGAAAAATTCTACTTCCAACCCAGTGAAGGGGAGTTTGTCACTATCTAAACCCTGATCGATATTGAATGTAATGGGAACTAAGGGAATACGGCTAGAATCCCGTGCCAAAACTAATTTTTTGACCAGACTACCAAAGGTAAATTGTTGATGATCGTAAGCATCTAAGACAGCCGATCGCCGCGATCGCAGATAGTCGCTGAAAGATTTTTCGCCATCAATCTGGCTACGCAATGGTAATAAGTTTACACAGTGTCCTACGAGATTATATTGCCCCAAAGCGGCTTGTCCGGCGGCTGGAATACCAACAACCAAGTCGTTTTGTCTCGTCAGACGGTGCAGCCAAACCTCAAATCCTCCCAGGATAGTAGTCATAAAGCTACAACCGAGCTTTGTCCCTAGTTGTTTGAGGTTGGCAACTAGTTCTGGACTTAAATGCCAATCTTCACGGGCAGCATTAAAGGTTCTGAGTGGTGGACGGGGGCGATCGCTGGGGAAATCTACTACAGGTACAGAGTCAGCGAATTGTTCCAACCAGTATTGTTCTGTGGCGATCGCTTCTGGACTATCCGCCTCTTCTTCCTGCAAAATCGCATATTCACTTAAATTGTCTGGTTCTTCCAATTCAGGAACAATACCCTGTTGCAAGCCAGAATAAAGTTTACCTAAATCTGGCATCAGCACTGCCCAAGACCAACCATCACAAATAATATGATGTGCTGTCAAAGTAGCTAGATGCTCCTGCGCCTGTAATTTGACAATTTTTGCCCGAAATAGCGGCCCATGTTCCAAATCAAAAGGTTGTTCTACCTCTTGTCGCAAGATACTAGCTAATTTTTCCTGTTGTTCTTGTGGTTCTGAGCTGGAAAGATCAATAATAGGGATTTCAATTTGCCGAGAAGCAACAATGCAGAGTGTGTTGCCATCGGTGCTAAAAGTTGTGCGTAGTGCTTCATGACGTTGTACTAATTCTTCAATCGCAGACTGGAAAACTTTGACATCAAGTTCGCCTTTTAGTCGCAGAGATTGGGACTCGTTATAAGCACAATTGGCAGCATCCCCCATTTGTACAGAAGCCCAGATTTCTTTTTGTGATTCTGTGGCAGGGGCGGTTAGAAGTAATTCTCCATCTGCAAATGGATCAAAATCAACCGCAGTTAAACTGGATTGGTAATCTACAGGTAATAAGCTCATAGAATTCTATTATTTTCTCAGTTTATTCAAAGTAAAATTTAATTTTTTATTGGCAAATCATTGGCATTTAAATTCATTATTTAGCCAAGATTGTAGATTTTAAATAATTACGCATTGGAACCTCTACAAATCTATATGTCAATGATGCGGCCAATATGATAATCATAAGAAATACTCCTAGAGATGTCAAGACTTCATATTCTGTGAATCCTTTACCAAAAGCCTGGTGAAATTTATAAATCCACAATGTTTTTAACAATTCTTGAACAAACCAATGAACCATGTAAATCGAGTAAGATATAGTCCCGGAATACAGCATCAACCGGGAATTTAAAAACTTTGATATTAGACTATTATTGTTGATAGATACAGCTAAAATTAAAAGAGAAAAAGCTGGTAAAACTAGCCAATCATGAAGACTACGCCAATAAGTCCAGTAGTAATTCATAATCAGAATTAT
The DNA here is from genome assembly GCF_036917775.1 of Nostoc sp. Taxonomy (GTDB): domain Bacteria; phylum Cyanobacteriota; class Cyanobacteriia; order Cyanobacteriales; family Nostocaceae; genus Nostoc. The sequence goes on along the minus strand of NZ_JBALEQ010000077.1, from coordinate 11,311 downwards.
CCAAGTTATAGCTAGAATTGATAGTAAATTAAGATTAAAATATTTTCTATAATTACCTCTGCGATAGATTTTATAAGTTATAATGCCGAGTATGCACTCTAGACCGCATCTAGCTATGGAAGGTATGCCAATAATACTATCTAAATTTCCACGGGTAAAAGCGACTAGTAGTAATATACTGAAGAGAGCAAAAACATAAATTTTTAAATCCATTTTTTCATTATTTTGTAATAAGAAAAATAACAAAAATGGAAATATGCAATAAATAACAAACTCTACACTAATTGACCAAGCTGGCTCATTCCAATAAGTATCACACCAAAATAAAGGTGGGCAATTTAAGTCGAATGCTTGAAGAAGGAAAATATTAGCAAAAAGGGCGGTTAAGTTAAATTTACCAGTAAAAGCAGAATTATTTAGTAAAAATATTTTTAAAGTTTCTAATCCGATAAATAGAGATAAAATAAATATATGTAAAGGATAAATTCTGGCAAAACGTGAAAATAAATATGATCGATATTTAGTTGAATTAACTTTTAATGAAAAATCTTCAATATAAACGTGGGTCATAATAAAACCACTCAGAATGAAGAAAAAATCAACCCACAAATATCCATTACGAAAAAAATTGCTATATGCTGATAAAGTTGAACCAGTTTTAGGTAAAGTGTAATATGAGAAATGATGTACAACAACAACCAAAGCTGCAATGCCGCGCAGAGCAGTGAGCGAATTGATTTGGTTATACATTGATATTTTTGGCATTGAATTATCTCAAGAATATAAACAGTTGGATATTTTTAGGATAATCTTGATGATTTTATGGAATTTTTGAAATACAAGTATGCTAAACATTGTTCACCAGATTATAGTTTTGGTAGGCATTTGCTACGCTATGTATAAAAGTAATTATGCTATATCGAATCTGTCAAAACTTTAACTTTTAATTTTTCCTATCAGCGAGTTAGGACTTACTTGAGCCAGGTTTAAGTGGATTCTCAGTTAATATAAAAAGCCCTAATCGATGAGTATTTACGATTTGCAAAAACAGTTAATTTTTGGTGTTGCTGAATTGGAGTAGGAATTGACATTTTTAGATATGGCTTCATACTTTCAATCAGCAACGCCAATTTTTTAAAGTACTCAGGAAACACTTGCAACTTGTAAGTACTTCCCAGGCCGCTCAGTATCGGGGATATACCAGGCGGGGTTGCCTTGGGGATCTCGTCCTAATTTGGCATTAGGTTGTGGAGGACGATTACGTAGGCTGTTATTAGTAACTTCGCTGTTTGTTACTTCTATGGGCGGTGCAGACAAAAAGCCAGCAGACTGCATTTCGGCAATACTTTCTTTAAAGGCTGCCATTACAAAAGCTAGATCGGCTTCGGAATGGGCTGTTGTCAAGAAGCAAGGACGGTGATCCCAAGTATGCACTCCCTTATCCCGCAGTAAATAAAATAGTAAGTCTCCATAAGGAAACTCTGGTGCAGATTTCACCATAAACAGGGAGCCGAAGTTATAAGCTGTAAACGGAGCCTGAACTTTCTCGAAATAGCCCATAAGTTCCGCTACAAACTTATCAGTTCTTGCATTGAGATTTTGCTGCAAGCTGGGGCCACTCTGCTTTAAATGTTGAAGTACTGCTTTGGCGGCTGCTAGTGCTAAAGGATGACGGACAAAAGTGCCGGCAAAGTAAGTCACGCCTACTTCTGGAACTGAGTCATCCCCAAACTGCCAAAATCCACCATCTAAAGCATCCATATATTGCGATTTGCCAGCAATTACTCCAATCGGTAGTCCACCGCCCACAATCTTGCCGTAGGTTGCTATATCAGCTTTGATACCAAAATGTGCCTGAGCGCCACCTGGATGAATTCTAAATCCGGTAACGATTTCATCAAAAATTAGAGCAATACCAGCTTCTTCCGTGAAATCACGCAATTGCTGAAGAAATTCCTTGGGCTGGTATTCAGGGCGACGGCTTTGCACAGATTCAACCATTACTGCTGCTAACTCATCAGCCCGACTTCTAAGGATTTCTAGAGACTCAGGTGAATCGTAGTCCACCACCAAAATGTTCTCTACCATTTCCGGTGGGATACCAGGAGCAGCAGGAATTGACCGGAGTTTTTTTGTCCCCCGAACAATTACTTCATCCAAAATACCGTGATAAGCTCCAGAAAAGATGGCGATTAAGTTACGCCCTGTGATGGTACGTGCCATCCGCATCGCTCCCAAAACCGCTTCCGAACCTGTGTTGCAAAAGGCTGCTCGGTCAAAGTTGGTCAACTCACACATCAGCTTTGCCACTTCTCCAACTAAGGGAGTCTGCGGCCCAATTTCCATGCCTAGTTTCAGTTGCGCTTCAATTGCTTCGGTAATGAAAGGTGGCGACCAACCAAACAAATTCAAACCAAAACCATTACTTAAATCGACATATTCATTGCCATCAAGATCCCAAAGTTTAGAACCCGATGAACGAGACGCTACGATGGGATAAACCATCTCTTTCATCGTCGGGTTAAAGCCAGAAACAGTTCTTGGATCTGCTAAATAAGGGCGATGAGATTGAGTGTATTCTTTAGATTTTTGAGTCCGTTTTGTATATCTTTGGATAATTTTATCTAGATGAGTGCGTTGTTGCGCTGTCAGAGTTTTAGTCTGAGTTTTTTCAATTCGAGCAGCCGCACCAAATGCCTTTTTTGCACCATTTGATTCCGTGTCTACCGATACAGGTGATTCTTTGCTCGTTTGAGTCGCTGGGATAGATACAACATTTTGTGGCTTGACACCATTATTTTGAGGTGTCGCCGCAGGTACAACTGGGATTGTTAGCGATTGGCTGTTATTACCCAAAAGCGCCAATTGTTGGCTCATGATTTGTAGCTGCTGATTAATCACACTTTCTAGGACGTTACTAGATGCAGCAGGTTGCTGTGAAATTTGAGGTGCAGATCCATTTGTATGAACTTCATGCACTACCAAAGTGGGTGATGTGGTTGCAGGTGCTGGTAATGTTACTTCTGGAATGGGTTCTGCAATGGTTTCTGTTAATCCTAATGCAGATAAAGTTTCGGGAGACAAGGCTGGATTGATAAAGTCAGCCAGTGTTTCTAAATTGGGGTAAATTTCTAGTAACTGCCGAAGTGTTACCTTTACTTGAAATTTTTTCTTTAACGCTAGACCCACTTGAGTTAGTGATAAAGAATCTAATCCCATTTCTAAAAATGTTGTCGAATCGTCAACACTAGCGATTTCCAATCCTGACGTTTCTTCAATAATTTCTTTTAACAGAGGAATAAGCTTTTGCTGAGGAGATTTTGTCATATCTTGGGTTTTTTCTAACTGGGGATTTGAAGGTTTGGGAGTTGCTGCGCGATTGGGATGAGGTAAAGGATCAATCCAGAAGCGTTGGCGTTCAAAGGGATAGGTAGGTAGAGGAATTCGTTGTCGCGTTTCCCTTTGATAGAAGTTGCTCCAGTCAATAGATACTCCTGCTAGCCACAGTTGTCCTACTGCCTTGAGTAATGCTGTCCATTCGGCTTCGTTCTCAGCGTTATCGCCCAGAGAAGCGATCGCTATCTGTTGTTTAATATCTTTTGCTTGTTGGCGGGCTAAGGTCGTAGTTGTGATTCGCGGCCCAACTTCTAACAGTACGCGTTCTGGTTGCTGCCATAAGGTTTGTATGCCCTGTGCAAATCGCACAGTCTGACGTAAATGTGTCGCCCAATACATCGGATCAGTTGCTTGCTGGGCTGTAATCCAGTCGGCGGTAACTGTGGAAACAAAGGGAATTTGAGGAGGTGATAATTTAACTTTCCTAACTACCTCTGCAAAGGGGGCTATGATGTCATCCATCATTGGGGAATGGAAAGCGTGGGAGGTGTGTAAACGGCGACAGACAATTTCTTCGCTTTCTAGTTGTTTTTGCAGAGCCGCGATCGCCTCTGTGGGGCCAGAAACTACACATAGGGAAGGGCCATTAATTGCTGCGATCGCTAGTTCTGCACTTAATCGCGGCTCTACCTCTTTGGCTGGTAAGCGCACTGAGAGCATAGCCCCTTGTGGTAACTCCCACATGAAGCGACCGCGATTTGCAACCAACATCAGCGCATCTTCTAAGGTGAATACACCCGCAATACAGGCGGCGACAAATTCGCCAATGCTGTGACCAATCATCGCTTGGGGCTTGACTCCCCAACTTTGCCACAGTTGCGCTAAAGCGTATTCAACGACGAATAATGCTGGTTGAGTAAAGCAGGTTTGCTTTAGGGCGATAGCCGCAGTTTCGCGATCGCTGGGCGCGGGATATATAATTTTTCGTAAATCACCGCCCAGTAATGGTTTAAGGATTTCTGCACATTCATCTACTACCTCCTGAAACACAGGTTCGCGGTTGTAGAGATTCAGTCCCATATCCACATATTGCGACCCTTGTCCGGGGAACATGAAGGCAACGGCTGGATTACGGATTTCTGTATGGCGGGTATTTACTTGATTGGGATCTAAAGATTGCAGTGCTGCGATCGCATCTGTGATGTCGTGACAAACTATACTACGTCGATAATTTAAGGCTTTGCGCCCTCGCTGTAGGGTATAAGCTACATCGGCTAAGTTAATTTCAGCATTGTACTGGAGATATTGCTGCAAATTTGCTGTTGCAGTTTCTAAGGCTGTACTAGTTTTTGCCGAGAGCAAGAATAGCTGCTGTGGACGAGAAGATCCAGAATGTTGAATTTGTGGCGCTTCTTCCAGTACAACATGAGCATTAGTCCCGCCGACACCAAAAGAACTTACACCAGCCCGTCGTGGAGTTTCACCTTCTGGCCATTCAGCTAGTTTGGTATTTACATAGAAGGGGCTATTGGCAAAGTCAATCTTAGGGTTGGGAGCCTCAAAATTTAAGCTAGGTGGAATCTTTTTATAATGCAGGGCAAGAACGGTTTTAATTAATCCTGCTACCCCAGCAGCCGCAACTAAATGTCCGACATTGCTTTTGAGAGAGCCGATCGCACAAAATTGTTTAGCATCTGTATGCACACGAAATGCTTGCGTCAGCGCTTCAATTTCAATGGGGTCGCCTAAAGGTGTAGCTGTACCGTGAGCTTCAATATAAGAGATGGTTTCTGGATGGAAGTTGGCATAAGCTTGCGCCATTGCAACGGCTTCTGCTTGTCCGTCTACGCTAGGAGCAGTAAAGCTTACTTTATCAGCGCCGTCATTATTAATACCTGAACCACGAATTACGGCATAGATGCGATCGCCTTCATTGAGTGCATCTTCTAAACGCTTCAGGACAACTATTCCTGCACCATTGTTGAACATTGTGCCCTGAGCGCTGGCATCAAAGGGACGACAATGACCATCTCCAGAGAGCATACTGCCTTCTTGAGCGATATAACCACTATTTTGGGGTGTAGTCATAGATACACCCCCAGCTAAAGCCATATCGCACTGATAGCTACTTAAGGCTTGGCAAGCTTGAATAATTGCTACTAAAGAAGTAGAGCAAGCTGTATTAACACTGACAGCCGGGCCTTTCAGGTTGAGCTTGTAAGCAGCACGGGTGGTTAAAAAGTCTTTTTCATTTGCTAACATAGTCTGGAACTCGCCGATGCGATCGACAATTTCCATACGTCCAGAAATATGGTTGGCAAAATAAGTATTTTGACCACAACCAGCGTATAAACCAATCAAACCATCGAAAGATTCTGCTTCATAACCAGCATTTTCTAGAGCTTCATAAACCAACTCTAGAAAAACTCTGGCTTGTGGGTCCATAACCACAGCTTCTAGTGGATTAATGCCAAAGAAGGCAGCATCAAAAGTTTCTCCCCCAGGAATGATGCCTCTAGCTTTTACATAACTGGGATCTTTGCAAAGGTTCGGGTCAATGCTGGGATCTAACTCTTCATCTTGAAAAAAAGTCGTTGACTCTAATCCTTCACACAGATTGCGCCAAAACTCATCGACATTGCCAGCGCCAGGGAATCTTCCTACCATGCCGATAATGGCAACACCATCAATAGGATCTTGGTTATCTGAGGTTTGCATATTTACCATTGCTTAAACACCTTGTTGATGATTACGGCGACGAGCTTGAGCTGCTTGTTGGCGTTGAGCGCGATTTTGCAGCTTGTCATGAGACGGTTGGCTGTTCTGGTTTGAATCCAAATATTTTGCTAAAGAGCCAATCGTTGAATACTGAAATAGCTTCACAGTAGGTAGTTCAATACCAAGTTCCTGTTTGACTCGCGCAGCAACTTGTAGAATTGAGATTGAAGTTGCTCCCAAATCAAAGAAATTATCATCAATCCCAACGCGATCGATTTTGAGCAGTTCAGACAAAATACCTGCAAGCAAACGTTCTAAATCGGTTTGGGGAGCAATGTACGCTTGTTCCAGTTGCGGACGTTCTCTACTTGGTGCTGGCAATTTATGTCTATCTACTTTGCCATTTGCGGTTAGAGGCAGTGATTCTAACATCACAAATGCTGATGGCACCATGTAATGAGGTAGTTGCTGCTGTAAAAAACTACGTAAATTATTGTGTGTATATCTACTGTTATAGTGAGGAACAATGTAAGCAGTCAACTGCTTTTCACCTGTTTCATCCTGACGAGCTAAAACAACAATTTCCCGAACATCAGGATGTTGTGCAATCTCCCGCTCAATTTCCCCTAGTTCAATTCGGAAACCGCGAATTTTTACCTGATTGTCAATCCGACCTAAGAACTCGATATTGCCATCTGGAAGATAACGAGCTAAATCTCCAGTTTTGTAAAGGCGGGTTGCTAAATTGCTATCAAATGAGTGAGAAATAAATTTTTCGGCAGTCAATTCGGGGCGATTTAAATACCCTCTAGCTAATCCATCTCCAGCAATGTACAATTCGCCAATTTCTCCAATTGCTACTGTTTGGAAGTTGTTGTTTAATATATAAACTTGGGTATTAGCAATTGGGCGACCAATAGGAATAGATACACCTGGTTGCAGTGGCGCTGTTATCAGATGGCAGCAGGTAAAAGTTGTATTCTCAGTTGGCCCATAACCATTAATTAGCCGACAGTTCTCTACTGTTTGGAGAAATTTCTGTACATGGGGAACAGATAAGACATCGCCGCCTGCTAAAAGTTGACGCAAAGATTTTAACGCATCAATTTTTTCATCCACTATGAGATGGAATAAGCCGGCTGTCAGCCAAAGAGTAGTGACTTGATATTGTTGAATAATCTGCCCTAATTCTTCTAATGATGGTGTATGAGGAGGGCAAATTACTAGTTGCCCACCGTTAAGTAAGCAACCCCAAATTTCAAAAGTTGAAGCGTCGAAGGAAATAGGAGCAAGTTGCAGAATTATTTCTTCAGCCGTGAGGTGAGCATAATTAGTTTCTTTGACCAACCTCACTACACCACGATGGATAACGCTAACCCCTTTAGGTGTACCTGTAGAACCTGATGTATACATGACATAAGCCAAGTTTTCAGCAGTGACGCTAGTGCTTAGGTTCTCTTTTTTATTTTGGGCGATTGTATGCCAATCTGCATCTAGGCAAATTACAAATGCTGTATGAGCAGGTAATTTAGCAACTAGGTCTTTTTGAGTTAATAGTATAGATACCTGGGTATCTAATAGCATAAAAGCTAAACGTTCTTGTGGATACCCTGGATCTAGCGGTACATAAGCTCCACCCGCTTTGAGGATAGCTAAAAGTGCTACAACCATTTCTAAGGAGCGCTCTATGCAGATACCTACAAGAGTTTCTGCTCCTATACCTAGTGTTTGTAGATATTGTGCCAGTTGATTAGCACGACTATTCAAATCTCTATAGGTGAGATGCTGATTATTAAAGATTAATGCTACAGCATCAGGTGTTTTCTCAACCTGTGCTTCAAACAACTGATGAATACACGCTTGCTGAGGATAATCCGTTTGAGTCTTATTCCACTCGATCAGTAGGTCTTTTTCGGATTCTTTCAAGATAGGTAATGTTAAATTATATCGTTCTAAGTTATTATCTGATGATAATGATGTTTGAGACTCAGTTACCAGAAATTGATTTTTATTTTTAGCTAATGAATCAGTTCTTGCTTTCATATTTTATTTCCGCAAAAAATAAATCTTTTTGCAAAACTTGTAGTTTTTAAGTAGTGCTGCATTTTTAACTCAACAAATGTCAAGTTTAACGTTGCAGCTAATGTTACTACTAAACTATACAAAATCAGAATTATTACTGAGTGAAAAATACTAAGGTTTGTTCTAAAATTCATATTGAGAGATACTTTTATATAGATATAGATTTTTGGATAAACCAGTAACCTATGTAAGTTGAGTACGATATTGTTTCGAGATAAATAAGTAACTATAAATTATGATGTCTGAAAACTAAATATAGCTCCAGCATCACGCAAGGTTTGTTTAAACACTAGTATTTTTAATTACATTTTTTAGTCATATTTTTAAATTATATTTCAAGACTAATTTGACAAGAAATCATGCCGCAATCCTATAATGTTTATATGAAAGGGCACTGACTCTTAGATTTAGTTTTTTTATTTTGACCTATTTCCTCAAAATCTGAGTTATTTTCAATACATCTTCATTGAAAATTAAAACTTTAGAGGTGATTTGCAATGAGAGTATTAACTGTACGTTCGCTTATTTGAGAGGATAAGAAGAATCAATGCCTTGATGGGCAAGGAAGACAGCGATTTTATCAGCCGATAAGCAAGCAATGGAATCCGTTTGGAGGTAGGTTGAACTTCAGGCTACGACCATCAGAATTTTTTGTGCCCTAATTCTACTTATTAATACTTAATATTTTCGGCTCTTGCGTTGGTTTTATGTTACAGCATTAAAATAGCCGTTTTATAGAAAGGCTCAAAAATTTAAAATCTAGTCATAGCAAGGAACATAGGCTTTGATTAGATTTTATTTATTATTCGACTCCATAAAAGGAACTGAAGAGCCATATTTTCAAGATTTTATAGTATAAAACAGTTAGTAATTATACAATCGGCAAAATATTTGCAACGTATCAGTAGGCTATAGGGGGTAAATATGTACATTTTTCTCTAAGTATTTATATTAGATATATTGTAAAATATTAAGCTGTTCTACATTTCCTTTGAAGAGACAACTAATCCATCGACTCCGACTCCAAAGTAGCTTTACGCATGATTGTGCTATTGGAAACCTCAAAGGTATGATAATTGCGATCGCCAACAATACCCACTTGTTTGACAGGCGATCGCTGATTATATTTTGTCATTGAAAAATATTTATATGTCAATACCCTCACCTGCACTATTCTTCAATACAGTTAACGCTTACCAACGCAGCGCAGCAATTAAAGCCGCAGTTGAATTGAATGTTTTTACTGCTATCAGTCAAGGAATTGAGTCGAGTCAATCACTTGCACAAAAGTGTCAAACCTCTGAGCGAGGTATGCGAATGTTGTGTGATTACTTGGTGATTATCGGCTTTATCACAAAGGAAGCAGAAGGCTATAGGCTTACGTCAGATTCAGCAATGTTTTTGGATCGGCAAAGCAAATTTTACGTGGGAGATGCAATTGAGTTTATACTATCTCCGATGATAACTAACGGTTTCAATGACCTGACTGCTGCCGTCCTTAAAGGAGGAACTGCCATATCATCCGAAGGAACTTTATCGCCAGAACATCCAGTATGGGTGCAATTTGCAAAAGCGATGTCACCAATGATGGCAAACCCTGCACAATTAATCGCTGAGTTAGTAAATGAGAATAAGATAGAGCCACTGAAAGTATTAGATATTTCAGCAAGTCATGGTTTATTTGGTATTGCAGTAGCCCAACATAACCCCAATGCCGAAATTTTTGGTGTTGATTGGGCACCGGTTTTAGAGGTTGCCAAAGAAAACGCCAGGATACAAGGAATAGCTTCCCGCTACCATACAATTGCTGGTAGTGCTTTTGAAGTAGATTACGGTAATGACTACGATCTAGTTTTACTCCCCAACTTCTTACATCATTTTGATGTAGCAACGTGTGAACAGCTACTGATAAAAATCAAGACTGCGCTAGCTGTTGATGGAAAGGTTATCGTTTTTGATTTCATTCCTAATTCTGACCGGATTACGCCACCTGATGCTGCCGCTTTCAGCTTGGTCATGTTAGCAACAACCCCTAGTGGCGATGCTTATACATTTGCAGAGTACGAAAGTATGTTTAGCAACGCTGGTTTTTCCCATTCTCAACTTCACTCACTCCCAACTACTGAACAGCAAGTAATAGTTGCATACAAATAAATTAATGACGACATTGGGTAAAAAAGTTTAAGAGACATCTCCAAAAAATAATCTCAAGCCCTGATCATATCTAGGTGAAAACTTAACAAAAAAGATTGATGAACCACCACATAAACTGAGAATTTTCTTTAAAATTTTTCATGTATCAATTCGAGACGCATAGCTTCAAGAAAGCCCTCGATCCCATGTTTAGCTGAAGAGTAAGCACTTTGATATGGAAGCGATCGCCTACCTTCCATTGAAGAGACGTGAATCAGTGCGCCGCGTCCCTCACGTTTGAGATGGGGTAAAGCCGCCATCGCACCATGTACTTGTCCCATCAAGTTGACATCAATAACATGCTTAAACTCTTCTGGTGTTGTCTTATCAAATGTTGCAAAGATACCGATCGCGGCAACATGAACCCACGTATCAAGCCGTCCGTATACTTCCACGGTTTTATCTGCGATCGCCTTAACTTGCTCAAATACTTGCACATCAGCGACACAAAAAGTTGCCTCGCCGCCAAAGCCGCGAATTTCCTCCACTAAAGACTTGAGCTTCGACTCACTGCGAGCCGAGACTACCACTTTTGCCCCGCGTCTAGCAAACTCAAGAGCTGTAATCCGTCCGATACCACTAGAGGCTCCAACGACCGAAACGACCTGCTGATTGATTGGCTTTAATTGCACTAACCTACCTACTAAGTAAGTTTGCGCGGAAAAACCCAAGTATATTACGAAACGAAATAGGCTTAAAGTCCTTACTAATGACCAATGACAAAGGACAGCCTTCACCAGTTAGCTTTAATTGCGCCAACCCACTTACTACCGTTTGATTTACTGCATGAGTTAATTGATTACGATATAAATTGTAATCAAAAGCCCGAAGATGCAAAAAAAGTCTTTACGAAAGTTTTAACCTCAAAAAACTGGCTATTCCTCTCACTACTGGAGTTTAGACTAAAAGCGATATGAGAGAAAGCAGACCAAATGGAATTAGAGGTTAAAAATATTATCTTGTCAGCCTGAAAGCATCCGCC
>NZ_JBALEQ010000076.1:0-99135 GCF_036917775.1 Nostoc sp. | reverse complement strand
CTACGTAGTGTTTGGCAGCAGTAATGGGTTTGGAGCCAGTCTTAACCTTTCGTCCCTGGATGGCAGCAACGGCTTTGTGATTAATGGCATTGATAATGACAACTCAGGCGGTTCTGTCAGCAGTGCGGGGGACATCAACGGCGACGGCTTCGACGACCTGATTATCGGGGCATCAAGTGCCTCTCCCAACGGTCAGCTTTTTGCCGGGTCAAGCTACGTAGTGTTTGGCAGCAGTAATGGGTTTGGAGCCAGTCTTAACCTTTCGTCCCTGGATGGCAGCAACGGCTTTGTGATTAATGGCATTGATAGCCGTGACTACTCAGGCAGTTCTGTCAGCAGTGCGGGGGACATAAACGGCGACGGCTTCGACGACCTAATTATCGGGGCATTTGGTGCCGACCCCAATGATCAGCTTTTTGCCGGGGAGAGCTACGTAGTGTTTGGCTTTCCGACTGCCGCTAGCACTAACGAAGATACTGCCCTTAACATCCTTGCTAGCAATATTCTACGTAGATTTACAGATATCGATGGCGATACCTTAAGTATTAGCAACTTCACTAACCCCACTAACGGCACACTAACACTCAACGACAACACTACTCCAGACAACCCAAGTGACGACTTCTTCACCTACACCCCCAATGCCAATTTCAACGGCACTGACAGCTTCACTTTCACTGTTGCTGACGGCAATGGCGGTAGCATTACTAGTACTTTTAACCTCAATGTCAAACCTGTCAACGATGTACCCATTGCTGTCAATGATACTTTGACTGCTGGTTTTAATACTGCTACTTCCATCCTCGCTAAGACTCTACTGGCTAATGATACCGACATCGATAACAGTAACCTCCGTATTACTAGCGTTAGTGGTGCAACTAATGGTACTGCTGTGCTAAATGATAACGGCACTCCGGGCAACTCAGCGGATGATTTCGTAGTGTTTACGCCATTTAATGGGTTGAGTGGCAATGCCAACTTCAACTACACCATCAGCGATGGTAGCCTGACTAGTACTGCTACGGTTACGATCGCAGTTGGCACTAAGATTACTGGCACTAACCAAAACGATACCATTTCTGGCACTCCAGGAAATGATGCGATCGCTGGTGGCAAGGGCAATGATATTCTCACAGGCGTTGCGGGGAATGATACTTTTGTCTTCCGCCTTGGTGATGGGAACGACACTATCACTGATTTTGCTGGAATAGGTATTGGCTCAAATCCATCAGCAACGGTGATTACCCAACTGGATACATTGCAATTTATCGGTAGTGGTTTAACTGCCCGAAATCTGCAACTTACTCAAAATGGTAATAACTTAGAACTCACCTTTTCAGATGCAGCTTCTACCAAAGTTACTCTGCAAAACTTCCAATTAGAAAATCTGGATAATTTACCAGCAAATGGTTCACGACCAGCTATCGGTAATATCCTGTTTGATGGACAAACCAGTATAACTGACAGTTTTGATGTCTTCAATGCCAACTCAACTCAAACTGATCTCTTTAACAAGAACACCGTCACTTTTTTGAATGACCTTAACAATAACGTCGCGGGTTTTGACAACTCCAATGATGTGATTAATGGTCAAGGAGGTAAAGACATCATCAATGGTAATAGTGGAAATGACCTATTACGGGGCGGTGAAGGCGATGATATTCTCATCGGTGGAGAAGGTAATGATACTGTTGTGGGTGGCAAAGGCAATGATGTTCTCATTGGTGGTGTAGGTGCTGACCTTTTCGTTTACAACAGCAATGCTGACTTTGTTGGTGTTGATGCGATCGCTGACTTCCAAAGCAGCAAAGGTGACAAGATTGTACTGGATAAAACTACCTTTAGTACAATTACTTCTGCTGCCGGAACTGGTTTTAGTAACATCACTGATTTTCAAATCACAAGTTCAGCAGCGACTAGCACGGCAAAAATTGTCTACGATCGTCTAAATGGTGAGTTGTTCTACAACCAAAATGGCAACGCGGCTGGTTTTGGCAGTGGTGGGCTATTTGCAACTCTAACTGGTTCGCCAACTCTCACCGCATCTGATTTTGTGCTGCAAGCATAGTTTGCTCAAAACACAGAATGTCGAGTAGACATCTCCGAAAAAGAATTGTTTTGACGTAGCAATGCTAGGTCTCTACAAGGGTTATGGGTAACACATATCTTTTTAAGGGGGGATCTCAAATTACCTAAAGTCATAGCGAAACACTTTTCAAACAACCTCTAAAGGAAAATAACTGATGTCTGATTTAATGAACAAACAAATCATCCTCAAAAGTCGTCCAGTCGGCGAACCAAAAGAGAGTGATTTTGCTTTAGTAGAAACGCCAACTCCCGAACCGGGTGAAGGTGAAATTCTTAGCCGCACCATTTATCTATCTCTCGACCCTTATATGCGTGGTCGCATTAGTGCAAGCGAGTCTTATGCTGCATCAGTAGAATTGAATTCTGCGATCGTGGGTGGTACAGTCAGCCAAGTAATTAAATCAAATCATCCTCAATTTCAAGTAGGGGATTTTGTTCTGAGCAATAACGGTTGGCAAACTTATGCTGTATCTAAGGGTGAGACACTACGTAAACTTGACCCCACTCAAGCACCTTTATCTTATAGCTTAGGTGTACTGGGTATGCCTGGTCTGACTGCTTATGCTGCTTTGCTTGATATTGGTCAACCGAAAGAAGGTGAAACTGTTGTGGTTTCAGCCGCTTCTGGTGCTGTCGGTGCAGTAGCAGGTCAAATTGCCAAAATTAAAGGTGCTAGAGTAGTGGGAATTGTCGGGAGTGATGATAAGCGAGACTATATAGTTAAAGAATTAGGTTTTGATGTTGGCATTAACCGCAAAACCCAAGAACTTGATTCAGCACTCAAAGAAGCTGCACCTAACGGCATTGATGTTTACTATGACAATACAGCAGGTGTGATTTTAGAAACTGTATTACAGCAGATCAACCTTGGGGCAAGAATTCCACTAGTAGGTTTGATTTCGGAGTATAACGCTACATCTACTCCATCAGGGCCTAATTTAATGCCACTACTAAGCAAACGAGCTTTAATCAAAGGTTTCTTAGTTTCCGATTATCAACATCGGTTTAATGATTTTTTTCGTGATGTTTCTGGATGGTTACAGTCTGGTCAGCTTAAGTATAAAGAAGATGTAGTTATGGGTTTAGAAAACGCTCCTCGTGCATTCATCGGTTTACTTCGAGGTGATAATTTTGGCAAGCTGATTGTTAAGGTTAATGACGATCCAACAGCGAATTGAAAGGCACATTACTAAACAAAAAGGAGCAAATTGCAGAAAGTTAGCGTCAGTAGTAGATAATTCAACTAAAGTTTTAGGTGTAACTAAATGCACAATGATTTTAGGAGTAAGCTGCCACTACTGCTGACATTCTGCTTATTTACGAGCTTTTTGCCTGCCTCTGGTTCAGTTTTATGTCCAGCTTTTGCCTCTGACGAATATTATAGAGTAGGCAGAAATAATGGCAGAGATGGACGTGTAGGAAGCGATGGGCGATCGGGTAGAAGCGGTGAAAATCAAAACATTTTTGTTAATGGTTCACCCGTTAATCTTGATTTATCCGGGAAAGATGGTGAAGATGGGGAAGACGGGGAACATAGCGATCGCCCTGACTGTGGTTATCAACGCGATGCCTACGGCGGGCAACGCCTACGCGTCAGCCATGATATAAATGCACCAAATGGTGGCAATGGCGGTAACGGCGGGAAGGGAGGAGATGGAGGAAATGGTGGTTCCCTCACAGTGTATTACAGCAATTTAGCAGATTTACGAAACATTTCCGTTCGGGCAACTGGTGGGCAAGGTGGACGTGGCGGTAGAGGTGGCAATGGTACGGAGGGTTGTCGTTGTCATAGGCGGAGTTGGGAAGTGAAAACCTGTAAAGGAACTCCCGGTAGCCCTGATTATAAGTGTACTGAAAAGGTTTATCGATGTAGTGACGGTAGCGATGGGCGAGATGGCAGCGATGGTAGTGACGGTAGCCGAGGCCGCTTAGGAACTTTAAGTATTGTAAATAGCAAGGAAGCTTTGGCAGGCGATAATCCAACGGTGCAGCTAGCAATTTCGGAACTGACAAACCAACCGGTAAACCTTTCGAAGAACAAATGGAATCTTCGCAAAGGCGCAGCTTCTCTACTTGCGCCTGGTTCTGCGATCGCAGATGATTACCTTGAGTTTGAACAGCGTCTAGAAGAAACTTTTCAAATAGTTTGGCAAGAAAAACAACCTATTACCAGTTTTGGCAATCAAGCTGTAACACTTAATTTAACTGACAACAAACAAGTAGAAGTCACTTTTGCCGAGGACTTATGGGTTGATGGTAGCATCAAAAATGAAGCTAACTTAACAACATTTACCGTTAACCATGCCATTCCCAAAAAAGATGTTACTCGGTTAGCTGTAGCAGAGTTTGCCGAAGCAGGACAAAACCTCAACTTAAAAATAGTCGATTTGGCAGCGAAATCTGATGCTATTAATACTCAGTTTCGCATCAAATTCCGCGCCCAGGATAACTTGTACAGCTCTTCTGGCTACAAAACTGAATATGAAGGGGATATTCCCAACGAACTTGTGACTCGTGACTACAACCGTTTTACTCTAGCTTTAGGCAAGCTCAAAATTCCTGATTCAGCTTTACGCCCTGGTGTCAACGTTGATATTGAAGTCGTAGCAACTCGTTCCTTGGGAATACGTTCTGCCAAGCAAACTATTAGCTGGCAGGGTGCAATCCGCAAACCTAGTACCGCAAGGCGGAATTAAAAATTAAAAATTAAAAATTAAAAATGAATCCAGCGTAAGCATTTCATTGATTTTGAATGGGTGGTTTATTTTCGCCGTGTTGTACTAGATAAAATTTAGGAAGATTTTTTCCCATCTGAAACCATTTGTGAAAGAATATAAGCTGCGAAATCTAGTAACTGATCCAGCAAAAAGCCAATGATACCAATGTAGAGAACCACCTGAATTATATAATCAACATTGCCAGCTTTATAAGCTTCCCAGAGAGTAAAGCCAAGTCCTCTAGGCCCTGTTAACATTTCTATAGAAATAACAATAAACCAGGCTACCCAAATACTAACTTTCAAGGCATGAAATATATGGAATATAGCTACTCGAAAGTTATTATTCTGCCTACGAAAATGTTGCATACCAATTGCCGTATTAATAATCATTGTCCAGAGAGTTCCTAGAAAAACTACTGTAGTAGCAGCCGATTCGCTCTCTTGAAATACTATTAATGCAATAGGTAGCAAAGCTATAGGAGGGATGCTATGTGGTATCTGGAATATCAGCCTAAATAGTTGATAAACCATGCTATTCATGCCTATTAGGTATCCAATAAAACTACCTAACACTGCGGCAGGAATGTAACCCACAAACAACCGTTGCAGGCTAGCTAAAATGTCTAAAAACATATATTCTCTCTGCCTCAGTTCTCATGGAAAAAATTTAGAAAATACTGTGGCAACGACACAAAATAGCGAAGATAAAAATGTGTTAAATTACACGATTTATTTGAAGAACACAAGATTTTTCTATCTTCTCCTTGTTGATAATTAATCAAGAAAAGTTAGGTATTATTACAATGTTTTGGTAGTAATGCAAAGAGGGGTAAAGCTTGACTTTAGTAAACTTTATCAGAAAAATAAATCTTGATTAGTAAATTAAATACAATTTCCAGATTTTAATTGTTTGATAATTGTAGTAAGTATGAATATGTAATATTAAAAATATTACATAAATGGCAAAATTTGTTATGATCAATACAGAATATTTATAAAACAATGAGTTTCAGAGATACTTTATCAAGTAAAAACAAAATTACTGTCGGGAGGCCAATGCGTTGCCCGGATTTTTTACTCATGAAAAATCCGGGTGTCCATTTCTTCAAAAATCAACTCTATTAGCGTTATTTCAATGCAAACAAAAAGAAAGACATGATTGGTATTTCATATAGCGCTGCGATTGGTTATACCATTTCAATCGATACTCTTAAAAATTACCCTAAGAGGCGACATCACTAAATCTTTTGAACGATTTACGTTTACGTTATAAATTTCAGTGCGTCTTTTTTATCTAGATGCGATTATTTGCCTAAATTCCGCTTCATTTGTTCTAACTCGTCTTGAGTTTCCCAGCTACGGAATTTCTCTTCTAAATCATCAAACCCACTAGAATAAGTGCTAGTTTTATTTGACCAGCCACTGGTTTCAAAACGTTGTTGAGTTTGTGCTTTATCACGGGCTGTTTGTGCTTCGGCTGCTTTAGCTTGAACCTCTTGTCGCCGTTGCTGGATTTTTCGTAATAGTTCTTGAGATTGGTTAATGCGTTCTTTCAGCCCTTGCATGTGCCCCCAGCGCTGATTTCCTTCGCGCAACAGGGCTGCTTCTCGCTCACCCGCCGCAGTCGCTAAATCTTCTCTGCCGGCGTTTTTGGCTTTTTGAACACGGATATGCCAACGCTGAATTTCTTGAGCGGTGGAGAGAATTTCTTCTTGCGATCGCTTCTCTTGCAATTGTAAATCTGCGATCAGCTTTAATGTGTCTTCTTCTTGCTCACGCAGCTGTTCTAGCAGCGCCTCTAACTCCAAATGTGGATTGTTACGCAAGAATTCTTCTAAACGGTTTTCTAAAAACCGACTCAAATCATCAAATAAGCCCACTGCTAGAACTCCAGAGATCGGGTGCGTGACTATTTTATTGTAGTAGTCCGGTGGACTTCTGGGTGTTAGTTAGATTTTAAAGTTGGGAAGAATGTATTTGGTGAAACTACGCAAATAACGGTGACTTACAAAATAAGGCTTTAATCAGTATGAGTTCTGATTTTCAACCGCCACCTAAGAACTTGTCCATACTAGCTTCTGTAGGAGGGGTAGTTACGGCTGTAATCGCGATCGCAATTTTAAATGGTTGGTCTAAGCAACTTTCCCAGGCTTCCATAGAAAAACCAGAAATCTCAACATCCGAAACTGCTTCACGCCAGTTGGTACAACCAAATAAACCCCAAAACCCTGCCTCTGCTGCTAAACTTCCTAATCACAGACATTGGCTCTTTGGTAAAATAGCTAAAGCGATCGCTCAAAAATTGCCCAAGTCAAATGGTGCGCCTGGTTTTCGGACTCACTATCATCCTAACTACTATGCTGCTTTCATTCTTGACCCAGACGGACATAATATTGAAGCAGTTTGTCATTACCCTGAATAGTGGAACAACGATGATATCACCTGGATCTAAGTCGAGGGTAGAACTACAAGAGCAAGAGATGTATCCTTTGAGCCACCCAAAAGATTGGTCATGGCCATTCTGGGCTGCTGTCCCACTTTACCCTTACGGCAGGCGGCGGACACTTCGCAAGGAAATAGTTTTTGAAACTATCTGGACATTCGAGCAGCTTCACGGCATTCTCTACACTATCGTGCCAATTCGGATGACTGTCGTCAAACTCGCTGCCGGAGGTCTTCTGGTCTATGCACCCGTTGCTCCAACAATTGAGTGTGTCCGCTTGGTTAATGAATTGGTAGCAAAGCACGGTGAAGTTAAGTACATCATACTGCCAACTAGTTCTGGTCTAGAGCATAAAGTCTTTGTTGGCCCCTTTGCTCGCCGCTTTCCTCAAGCACAAGTCTTTGTTGCGCCGCACCAGTGGAGTTTCCCGTTTAACCTGCCACTTAGTTGGCTAGGCTTTCCAAAAAAACGAACTCAAGAACTCCCAGACGACTCAAGCCTTGCTCCCTTCGCTCTGGAGTTTGACTATGCAATCTTGGACATCAATTTAGGACGAGGTTCTTTTGCAGAAGTTGCAGTGTTTCACAAGCCTTCGCACACTCTACTTGTAACTGATTCTATCCTTTCTGTTCCAGTTGACCCACCAGAAATCCTCCAATTAGATCCTTATCCCTTACTGTTTCATGCAAGGGACAATGCCTTGGAGACTAGCGAGGACAATGAAGACAACCGCCGCAAGGGATGGCAACGCATTTCATTGTTTGCACTTTACTTCCGTCCAAGTGCGCTGGAAGTTACTCCAATTGGACAGATGTTTCGTGATGCTTTCAAAGCACCACAGCGAACCCTAAAAACGTACTTTGGTTTATTTCCTTTTCGCTGGCGAGAAACTTGGAAGCAGGCATTCGATGCTCTACAAGGTCAGGGGCGGCCATTTGTCGCACCGATTCTGCAAATCCTTATTTTTCCCCAAGCACCAAGACAAGTCCTGAACTGGGCTGATACAATTGCTAATTGGGATTTCCAGCAGATTATCCCTTGTCACTTTGACTCGCTAATTTTTGCAAATCCGCGTCAATTTCGGCAAGCATTTGCTTTTCTTGAAAAAAATCCCTCTGTAAATAATGACTTTTCTTCTACCGAAAGCCAGCCTCTATTGGAGGAAGACTTAAAATTCATTAAGGAACTTGAAGCGGGTCTAGTTAAGCGCGGTATCGCAACGCCAGCGAAAGAAAAGGTATATTGAACCTCAACGCCCCCACGTGCAGCGCTGGCAGTGAATAAGGTAACAACGAACGGCTGAAGCTGTGCGCGAGACACGAGAAGACCATTGACCACACCAGCGATCGCATCATGAGGATCGGGCAGGGATAAAAGGGTTGGCTTGAGGTTTTTTGATGAAAATTCTAAATCACAAAGACGCGATAAACCCCCGGCTCTTCCCTTAACCAATCCGATCAATGTTGGGTTGAGCAACGCGAAACCCAATATACATCTAATACACTATTTTAGCTGTGCCATGCCACTACGAAATAGAAAATATATACAGGGGTTTTCAATCCTGAATTTTAGCTGTCTTTAGCCAAGATATTGAACCATTAATTGCTATGAACAGCAAAATTACATACAAAAAAGCAATAAATTTAACTTCTTTAACGTAGTACAACCAAATACCAATAACATCAACTATGATCCAGTAATACCAGCTTTCAATCCTTTTTTGCGCCATAAGCCACATAGCAGTAAAACTCATGATTGTTGTGAGTGCATCTAAGTAAGGAAAAGAAGCTTTTTCTAGAAATATTGCAGGGAGTAATAGGTGAATTTGACTCATCAAAGCTCCCGTTGCAAACGAAATTGCTATTGTGATTGCCGCAATCAAAACAATTTTACGCGGTGGACTATATCGAATCTGCAAAACTTTACTAGAATCAGGTGTACTCCATCGCCACCAGCCATATACACTAACAACTAAATAGTAGATTTGTTCTAAAAAATCCGAATACAAACGGATTTGATAGAAAAGTGCCATATATAGCAATACACTGACTATTCCAACAGGCCAAGTCAGAATTTTTCTTTGAGAAATTAGCCACGCCGACCATAAATAAAAGACCGTTCCCAAGAGTTCTATATAGCTCATGGGATATCCTATCAGATTGAAAGCTATAGTATTTACGCTCCAAAATTCCAGCATATTGATGCACTTTATCAAATAATTTTTTTGAAAAATAGCTCTCCTAAGTTGGCATACTTCTGGTAACAAGACAATACTTTTTTCACAATACTAATACGTGTATTGAGGTCGCCAGACAAGCGAAAAAATGGAATTTTTCTCACAATTAAATCGCTCTCAATTTGTTTTTGAAATATGCTACGATTTGCTTCTCCAGACCGATCCCAGGTATCATCGTAAGGTATATCTAGATCGCAAAAAAACACTAAATCATAGCGCGATATAGCTTGATAGGCAAGTTCTGCTAACTCTAGGGGAACAGTTTTGTGGTAATACAACGAAAATTGATAGGTTGTCAAGGCATTGGTATCTGTAAATAAGTACTGGTTTGCTTGCAATAATAAGGCTTCTTCACGTTCTAAATGCCCTTTGGCAATCTCCACAAGTTGCAAGAGCGAAAGTCGTCTGT
Organism: Nostoc sp.; assembly: GCF_036917775.1. Taxonomy (GTDB): domain Bacteria; phylum Cyanobacteriota; class Cyanobacteriia; order Cyanobacteriales; family Nostocaceae; genus Nostoc. The sequence continues at coordinate 89,240 of NZ_JBALEQ010000076.1, read as the reverse complement.
TGATTTGATTTTTTTCCCAATACTCGCGTCCGTACTCTGGCATCCATACAGTGTTGTACTCTTTAGCTAATTGTGATGCAATGGTGGTTTTACCAGTTGAAGGAGCGCCCAGAAAAACAATGTTAGCGATCAGATCGCGGTATACATTAGGATGTAAATACTTCCGAAATGCGTAAGTGTCTGTTCTGACTTGCGTTCCTGAAATTGGAAAAGTTTTGCGATCGCAATCCACAAGTCGATTAACTGCTCCTAGTGCCTGGCTTACGTGTTCGCCATAAAATTCACTAGAGTAAAAGTGAGTAATTTTTTTTGATTCCAGTTGTTTCAAGATGTAATCTTCGTGCATTTTCTTAATCTCAGGAGTGTCCCCAACCTCAGTTGGGCCATCCCAAGCTTCAATCACCTGGATTTGGGGATAAATTTTCCGCAGCCAGTTAGCTCGAACGGTTAAAGGAATCGCAGTCACCTCTGGACACTCATAAATCATCACCAGCACTTCATCCATCTCTGCTAAAGCAGTTTCAATTACTAATTGATGTCCTTTATGGAGAGGTGCGTATTTGCCTAGTGTGAGTCCGCATTTACCAGTCATAATTTTTACTTTTCAGACATTCCTGCTTTACAATTAGCCAAAAGGATAAAGCCTGCTGCAAGCATTGCCCCTCTGTCTTTGGCAAAGGTATTGTTTTTTTACTCTAGACAAGTTTTTTAATATTCCAAATGGCTCAAGTAGGAGTAAACTACGACATAGTTTACTTGGTAATACTGAGCAATGTATAGAAATACTAAAAGATTTAGTGCTATTTTTCTATTGGTGTTTTCTCTGGTTGTTTCTATCAACTTTGCTGCGATCGCTCAAGATAATTCAGGTGTCCCATCTGTGAATTTTGCATCGTCTCGCGCTTGTTATGTTCCTGCAACTCTCAGAACTGAACGAGTTATTGCTGATAGCAATCGCAGCCAAGTTAAGATGGGCGATCGCATCAGGGTAAAAGTTAAAGGATTGTCAGCAGCAGCCACAAATGCAACACCTAAAGGTAATTCATTCGATCCTCGCCAATTAGTGTTGTACCTGAATGGTTATCAGCTAGAGAATGTCCACGGAGAACCAGTCAGCGTCATGGAGGAGGGTGAAGATCAAAAACCAACTCTTAATAATGATTGGTTAGCCTTTCAGCTTGAACGTACTGATGTATCTGAAACTGCATGGAATTCGCTGCTTGGTGGAAGGCTCAAAGCCAGTATTAATGCGATCGTTGGGGTAGGCTGTCCCGGCAAAGTTGCGATTCTAGTGAGCGATCCTCTGTCACCTCCTCTATTAAAAATAGTTCTGTTTTCGTGGCGGTTTTGGCTGTGTCTGCTTCTAGTTATAGCTATTATCTTGATATTTCTTAGATATGGCCGAGACAGTCTACGTAGTCCTGGAATAGAAGGAATTTATTCTAAAAAAGAAGTAATTGATGGTCAGGAAACCTCGATTACAAAAGAGTTTCTACCTGAAAAGGAAGCTCGTTCGGGAATTGCTAAGTTTTTTCTTGGTTCAGATGAAGAGTATAGAAATCCCTTCAGCTTATCGATATCTCAACTTGCTTTCTGGACATTCCTGATTTTTTCTGCTTACCTTCTTATCTACGGTATAACAGGAGATTACACCAATATTTTAACTGGACAATCACTAGTTTTGTTAGGAATTAACTCTGTAACTGCATTTGGTACTTCGTTAATTGATGGACAGGGTAATGAGAAAAATAGAAAAGGTAGTCAAAGCGTTTCTCAAGGTTTTTTTAACGATATCTTATCGGATATTAATGGAGTCAACTTTCATAGATTTCAAACATTTATTTGGACAGTTGCCATCGGACTATTTTTTGTTTGGGAGGTGATTAAAAATTTAGCAATGCCAGAATTTGATGATACACTTCTGGCGCTACAAGGAATCAGTGCCGCAACATATCTTGGACTTAGAGGGCAAGAGCAGCATGGTATGACAAAAGATCCAGAACCTCCACCTGTAGAAGCTAACTTATCTCCACAACTGCCTACACCAGAAAACGATCCCACTGTAACTAATACTTTGTAAGCTAGTTTTGAAGGTTTGTAGTAAGCACTTTAGTACTTAGAAAATAAGGGCTAAAGTCTTTACTGCGAACTTGTTAATATGGGCAATAATTTAAAATATTAGAATCAGCTAGATTTGCAATCATACCTTGTATGGTATTTCTACACGCACTTTCAGATTTCATCGACTGCGATTTTACTATCAGCGATTTATCTTGTAGTTATTGGTACGAAGGGCATTGTCCGCAAACTGGCGCTTGCCTAAAATTACCCCGCACCTCAATGTCCGAAGCGATCGCTCACAGACTAATGCAATATCTTACCAATAATGACTGTTATTCTCGTGAAGGTAAGATGTATGGAATACTATTGGTTGAACTGCCTAATGGCGAACAACGGGTACTAAAAGCCTTTTCCGGTCTTTTGAATGGTTGCAGTTTAGTTGCAGGTTGGGTTCCACCAATTCCCGGAAGAGACGAAGTTGCTTTAGAAGAAGCCCGCACTTTAGCTGAGTTGGATAAGATCAAACAGGAAATTCTTTGTTTGAAGCAACTAACCGAACGTCAGCAGTATGAAACCCTCTCTGATGAATTTGAGCGACAATTGCAAGCAATGAGCGATCGCCATCGTCATTGCAAACATCAACGACAGGAAAAACGTCAGCAAATCTGCGATACACTCACAAAAGAAGCACTTGCGATCGCCATTGAACAACTCGACGAAGAAAGTCGTCAGCAAGGAATTGAGCGACGACAACTTAAACGCCAGCAAAATGAAGTATTACAGCCTCTTCAGCAGTTAATTGCAGCAACGGATGCGCGAATTAGCGAACTGAAACAACAGCGTAAAGCCCTATCCCGACAATTACAAGCTCAGATGCACGCTAGCTACAGCCTGACTAATTTTTCCGGGCGATCGCTATCATTACAGCAATTGATGCCAGGAGGTTCACCCACTGGCACAGGTGACTGTTGTGCCCCAAAGTTGCTCCATTATGCGGCAACACATAATTTAAAACCACTTGCAATGGCAGAGTTTTGGTGGGGTGCGTCTTCAGTAAATCAGGATAAAATTCCGGGAAAATTTTATGGAGCGTGTATCGAACGATGTCAGCCATTGATGGGGTTTTTGCTCTCAGGGTTAAAACCTAACCCCCCCGCCCCTTTCCCTGCAAGAGAAGATGTCACTTTACCGATTATTTATGAAGACGAATGGCTGATTGCTGTAAACAAACCTGCTGGACTACTTTCAGTACCTGGGCGTTATCGCGATCGCCAAGATAGTGTTTTGAGTCGCTTACGTCATCTGTTACCCAATGGAATGATGCTTGCATCTGTGCATCGCCTAGATCAAGAAACTTCTGGGATTTTGTTGTTAGCACGCGATCGCCAAACTCATCGGCAACTCAGCCAGCAGTTTCAAAAACGCCAGGTTCACAAGGTTTATGAAGCTATACTTTCAGGTGTTGCGATCGCTGAACAAGGTGTAATTGACTTGCCATTATGGGGAGATCCTGAAAATCGCCCTTATCAAAAAGTTGATTGGCAAAACGGTAAACCCAGCTTGACAAACTTCCAGGTAATGGCAAGAGAACAAGATTACACCCGCATAGAATTTACGCCACTCACAGGACGTACCCATCAATTGAGAGTTCATGCGGCTGATGTGCGAGGACTTGGGATAACTATTTTAGGCGATCGCCTTTATGGATGCGATGCAGTTACCAGTCGCTTACATCTACACGCTAGAAAACTTCATTTTGAACATCCACAGTTAAAAAAAACCTTGTATTTAAAAGCAATTACGCCCTTTTGACGGAACTCCCAAGAATCAAAGTATAGCTTTATCTGCCCTAACAGTAGCCCTTTCAAGGTGACTCGTAAAATCTCTTATCTTTTCTCAGCGCTCTCAGCGCCTCTGTGGTTAAAAAAATACTTTTAAACCGCAGAGGCGCAGAGGACACAGAGTATAGAGCTTAAAGAGGAATTTATTGACCAAAATTTTTACTCACCTTGAAAGGGCTAGCCCATTGCTTTTTTAATTTGTATGTGATAATTTTTGCTTGTAGTTAATTTAACGGTTATCCGACCGATTTGCCGTACTTAGAGAAGTTAATATCACAGCTAAAAAACTGCACAATAAACCTATCCAACGAATTATTGTGAGATTACTTCACAAGATTGCCTGATCTATCCTTGAAAATCCCTAGTGAGTGGTAAGAACGAGAGTGCTGGAGTTTACTTTTAGACTCTCATTCTTATCTTTTCTTTAATTAAAGGAGTAAAAAAAAGTTGTTGACCCAGTTCAAAAAGTTATTATTTTTATTGCCCCAATACTCAATCAAATCCCTTTATAGCTTATTAATTAGCGCTATCCGGGTCAAGGCATAGCGATTTCTCTATGAGTAAACCTGCCCTATTTGTATGTAAAAAATTTGCTGTTAATCTAGCTGGTGTAGGCAAGGATCTGTTATTAAAAGTATTGGAAAAAAGAATATTCCGAAACAGAAATTTCACTATTTCTTCTTACCTCCAACTATTTAAGTAGAAAAGGTAAATAAAGAACAATTCCCATTCCCCATTCCCCATTCCCCATTCCCAATTCCCAATTCCCAATGTAAAAAGAGATGCACCATGCCAATTGAATTTATCGGAATGATTGGAACGCGACAAATATCTGAGTTAGATGGGCCAAGAGTTGCAATCACGGGCGGTTCTATAGATGCTGCTTATGTTCGCAAGTTTGCTAAGGCTCATGAAGATGGTGGCTTTGATCGCGTGCTGGTTGGTTATGGTTCAACTGGCCCCGATAGCTTAACAGTGGCATCGTTTGCGGCGGCTGCAACAGAACGGTTGAAGTTTTTAATCGCTCATCGCCCTGGTTTCGTGGCTCCTACGCTTTTTGCACGCAAGACAGCAACTTTGGATCATTTTACTAATGGTCGCATCGCCGTACACATTATTACAGGTGGCAGCGATGCTGAACAACAACGCGATGGTGATTGGCTTGACCATGATACTCGCTATCGGCGGACAGATGAATATCTTGACATTGTGCGCCGAACATGGATTAGTGATACTCCCTTCGACTATGAGGGCGAATTCTATCGGGTGAAAGATGCTTACTCAGATGTGAAGCCTCTGCAACAGCCTCATATACCCGTGTACTTTGGCGGTGCTTCTGGTGCAGCAGTACCTGTGGGTGCAAAGCACAGTGATGTGTACGCTATGTGGGGAGAACCCATTGCAGCAATTAAAGAACGGATACGTGAAGTCAAAGCTGTAACACCACCGGAGCGATCGCCCCGGTTCAGTGTATCTTTGCGGCCAATCTTGGGAGATACTGAGGAAAAGGCTTGGCAACGGGCACATTCAATTCTGTCGCGTGTTAAAGAAATTCGGGCGGCAAAAACAGACAATCAACCGCCGATAGCTCCCAGCTTGAATTCAGTACGTCCCGAAGCAGTGGGTTCTAATCGTTTATTACAGTTTGCCCAAGAAAGCGAAATTTTCGATAAGCGCTTGTGGACTCCAATTGCTGCCGCTACAGGTGCTTACGGTAATACTACCGCCCTGGTTGGTACGCCGGAGCAAGTAGCAGAGTCCCTTATGGATTACTATGATGCGGGGATAACGACTCTATTGATTCGAGGATTCGATCCATTAGAAGATGCGATCGCTTACGGTCGTGATGTGATTCCCCTAGTCCGGGCAGAAGTGCAACGACGGGAGCGACAAGCAGCTGTCATTGCTTAGTACAGCTTTGCCTAATTAATACCTTAGTGTTTTGAAACACAGATGCGCTTTGCCTTCCGACAAAGTAGGTACGTAGAATCTTTTCAAGTAATTTAACTACTCCCAATTCTTCGTCTCAAATATTTGAAGACTGCTGTAAATAATTTGATTATTTCAAAATTACATGACTAAAGTATTGATTCTCGATGCCAACAAAGAACCATTGTATCCAGTACGCATCAGCCATGCTAGGCTGCTATTGTCACAAGGTAAAGCTACCGTATTCCAGCGATATCCCTTTACTATCATTTTGAAGGAGTCTTTATCTAATTTAAAACTTGAGCAACTTGGCTTCAAAATTCACCCTAATATTAAAATCATTCGTAATTGAATTCTTAACTACGAATTATGTTAGCGACGCAGGAGCGTCATTACGAATTAGTTAATCTTAGTCGCCTCCCTAAATGAGGAGTTTATAGATGACGAACCACACTATCTTAGAACCATTGCCAGAAGACCAATGGTTTATTGAGAGTCAGGAACTACGATCCTTTGTAGCAACAGTGCGTGAAATTAGCGCTATCACTGCTGGCGATCGCACACAAACTCTCGCTAGATTAGAACCCTATTTTCAAGAACTGCTTGCCCAACAGGAATGGCTATCTGAAAAGTTTACCCAAATTAATCCCGACAGCAAGATGGGTGGTGGTATAGGTCAGTGGCTACTTTATCGCGCCAAAGATCGTTCTCTGTCAGTCTTCAGTTTGGTGATTCCCCCAGGTTCTACGACTCCTGTCCACGATCATTTAGCCTGGGGATTGATTGGTTTATACAAAGGCAATCAAGAAGAAACAGTCTACCGCCGTGTAGATAACGGCGATACTGAAGGACACGCACAATTACAAGTAACTGAAGTGCGTAGCCTTCAACCAGGCGATATCTACCGCCTTCTCCCCCCAGACGGTGATATCCACGCCGTCAAAACTACATCCCAGAGCGCATCTGTATCTATTCATATTTTGGGTAATGATACTGGTTGTATCTTGCGTCACCAATTCATCCCAGAATCTGATAGCGTCAAATCCTTTCGCTCTGGATATTCCAACGCTCCCTGCAAAGAGGAAGAAGAAAAAGAATATGTCCAGGTATAATAGACCACAAATCCCTGTATTTGAGCGAGTTGAAGACGAACGCCTGCACCGCAAGCAACGTCTAGCCGCAGCCTTTCGCCTATTTGGTAAATTTGGTTTCAGCGAAGGAATCGCAGGCCATATTACGGCTCGCGATCCTGAGTTTACAGATCATTTCTGGGTTAATCCACTAGGAACATACTTCGGTCATATCCGAGTTTCTGACCTGATATTAGTTAACAGAGAAGGTGAGGTGGTTAAAGGCGATGCTGAAGTGAATCGAGCTGCTTTCGCCATCCATTCTCAAATTCATGAAGCCCGACCTGATGTCATCGCGGCGGCTCATGCTCATTCAATTTATGGTAAAGCCTGGTCTAGTTTAGGTCGTCTCCTTGACCCCTTGACACAAGATTCATGTGCTTTTTACGAAGATCATGCGCTGTTTGACGATTTCACTGGTGTGGTTTTAGAAACTTCGGAAGGTCAACGACTGGCGCAAACTTTGGGGCCAAAGAAAGCCATAATTCTCCGTAACCACAGCATTTTAACTGTGGGACAGACGGTAGATGAAGCAGCCTTTTGGTACATTAGTTTAGAGCGATCGTGCCAAGCCCAACTGCTGGCAGAAGCTGCGGGTAGACCTACTATTATCAAACACGAAACAGCCCGTTTGACACAGACTCAAGTGGGGTCACGTATAAGTGGGTGGTTCAGTTTCCAGCCCCTTTACGACAGAATTGTACGTGAAGAACCTGATTTGCTGAATTAGTAATATATTTTTTGATACTAGGATAATAAGCAGAGGGAGTATTAGTTTTTCCACTTTCCATTCTTTTTATTAAAGGCAACAGGCAACAGGGCAGTTGTTGGACGGGGATTTAAAACATCGTTCAACACAATGCCTGTTCCCTCGACCAAAGGTTGGTCAAATTTCCCTGAATTTATTTATATACTCCGGTAAACCTATAAGTTTATAGTATTCATATAGCTCAGAGAAATCATTTTGATGATTAACCTAATATTTCGCCGTTTCATTGCCAAGTGGATATCGTTGATAAAAATCAGGAATATCCCATTTAACAATCAGCGCAAATTATTCTTTTCTTCTCCTTTGCCAATTACGGGGGCTTTTGTTACAGGGCTGTGTCTGAGCGTGCTATTTGCTGCCTGTTCATCGCCATCGACTGTTAGTTCTTCTAATCCTAGTGCGACATCTGTTAGTAATTCTGCTTCCAGTAAAGCCACAGTATTAAGATTTGGCTATCAAAAATCGAATATATTGCTGAGAAACAAAGGTGTCTTAGAAAAGCGTTTGTCACCAGATGGAATATCTGTAGAATGGATCGAATTTCCGGCGGGGCCACAATTGCTAGAAGCGATGAATGTGGGTAGTATTGACTTCGGACACGTAGGAGAATCACCGCCAATATTTGCCCAAGCAGCAGGAGCATCATTAACTTACGTCGCTGGTATTGCTTCTAGTCCTGCTGGTTCAGCAATTCTTGTTCCTCAGAATTCCTCAATTCAAAAACTTACTGACTTGAAAGGTAAAAAAGTTGCTTTTCAAAAGGGTTCTAGTGCCCACTTATTGTTAGTCCAAGCTTTAGAAAAAGCAGGATTAAAATATACAGATATTGAGCCTAAATATTTGCCGCCTGCTGATGCCCGCGCTGCATTTGTCAAGGGTAGTGTAGATGCTTGGGTAATTTGGGACCCATTTTATGCAGCCGCTCAAGAGGCAACTAAAGCCAGAGTTCTGATTGATGGGACAGGAATTAATAAACAGGGAGGATATTATTTGGGAACCCGTAAATTTGTCACTGAAAATCCCCAAACTGTCAAGGCAGTTTTAGAAGAAATTCAAAGCCTAGAAGAATGGTCTAAACAGCATCGAGAAGAGGTAGCACAAACTCTATCATCTGTGCTATCAATTGACATAGCAACAATGAGAAAAGCTACTAATAGAAGAACTTTTGGAATTGTGCCAATCGATGATAATCTGATAAATTTACAACAAAAGGTTGCTGATACATATTATCAGTTGAAGCTGATTCCTAAACAAGTTAATGTCAAAGATGGAGTGCTAACCCAAGAGCAATATGCTGCATTCTCACCAAAGATTTAGACCAGAATCATAAATTCGCTGTAGAGGCATAGCCATATCTAAATGTATGCCTCTACGGATGGAATTGGTGTTAGTAATAAAATATCGGAAAATTTGGGAGTTGATTATGACTAATCCTATAGAACTACTGCGATCGCGCTACGGTGAAATTCCCTTCAATCCCGAAATTGAATGGAATGATTCTCTAACGGCACTATTATCTCATCGTTCCATCCGGTCTTATCTATCCGATCCTCTACCAGAGGGAACTCTGGAGTTGTTAATTGCAGCCGCCCAATCTGCATCTACTTCCTCTAATTTACAAACCTGGAGTGTGGTAGCAGTTGAAGATCCAGAACGTAAAGAAGAGTTATCTAAATTAGCGGGGAACCAAGCACATATTAAGCAGGTTCCTTTGTTCTTGGTTTGGTTAGCAGACTTGGCGCGTTTGAGTTACGTTGCTGACAGTCGCGGCATATCTCATGATGCGCTGGAATACTTGGAAATGTTTGTGATGGCAACAATCGATGCAGCTTTGGCGGCGCAAAACGCAACAGCCGCAGCTGAGTCACTCGGTTTAGGAACAGTGTATATCGGCGGAATCAGGAACCACCCCCAAGAGGTAGCAGAGATATTGAATTTACCCTCCTCTGTTTATGCTGTATTTGGACTGTGTGTAGGCTATCCAAATCCTGAAGTAGAAGCAGCGATTAAGCCAAGATTGCCTCAGTCAGCCGTGTTACACCGTGAAACTTATAAATTGGCAGAGCAAGAAGAAGCGATCGCTCACTATAACGAGATCATCAAAGAATTCTATACTGAACAAAAGATGAATATCCCTGGTGATTGGTCAGAACATTCAGCCCAAAGGATCGCAACTGTTGAGTCATTGAGAGGACGCGATCGCTTGCGGGAAGCTCTCAATCACCTTGGCTTTAAGTTACTGTAAACAACAAAACTCAAGATTATGGATTTGCAACTCCGTAGCAAGGTCGCCTTAGTAACTTCTGCTAGTAGTTCGCCAAGTGAACTTGGCGGGGTAAAGGGGAAGGGGGAAGGGGTAAAAGGTTTAAATCCCTTACCCTTTTCCCTTTCCCTTTTACCCAGTCCTCACAAGCGCATTTTTGGGTTGGCAGACTACTAGTAAAGGTTTGGGCAAAGCTAAAGCAAGGCAATTTGCCCGTGAAGGTGCAAAAGTTGCCATCTGCGCCCGTAGTCAGTTAATTGACACAACTGCTGCGGAGATTGCAAGCGAAACAGGTACAGAAGTGCTATCTCTGCGTGTAGATGTTAGCAGTCAAGCAGATATTGAGCGGGTAATTAATGCCACAGTAGAGAAATTCGGCGGGTCGGATATCCTCGTTACCAACACTGGAGACCCACCCGCAGGTACTTTTGACGATATCAATTTGGTAACTTGGAAAACTCCACACTGGCATTGCAGGTATTTTTCACCGCTTGGGGGAAAGGTCTAAATCTCGCAAAACAACTTCCACTCTTATACCTACAGGTTGCGATAAAATCTACAAACCTTAAGCTTTTATAGCCTGATCAGGTGGCAGGTTGACATCTTTTGCCAAACCGACTGTTTTCAACAATCCAATTGCCCACCAAGTCATATCGATTTCCCACCAGCGCCAACCACATTTGGCTACATGAGGATAGGCATGGTGATTATTGTGCCACCCTTCACCATAGGTGAGAATAGCTGCCCACCAAAGATTACGAGAATTATCATTGCTGTCAAAAGTGCGGTATCCCCACATATGAGTGACTGAGTTAATAAACCAAGTCGTATGCCAGAGAATCACATATCTGAAAAACACACCATAGATAACGAATGACCAACCGCCAAGTGCATAAAGCAACAATCCAACTGGAATTTGCAGTAGTAGAAAGTAGCGATTAAGCCAACGGTAAAAGGGATCTCGCGCTAAATCAGGAGCAAATCGCTGATAGCGCTCATATTCAAAGAATTCTGGACGGGGATAAAAAATCCACAGCATGTGACTCCACCAAAAACCTTTGCGGGCAGAGTAAGGATCTTTGGATTCGTCTTCGGTGTGAGCATGATGCAAACGATGTCCAGCCACCCAAAAGATCGGCCCACCTTGTAAAGATAGCGCACCCAAAATGGCGATCGCATACTCTAACCACCGAGGTACTTTAAAACTGCGATGACTCAGCAATCGATGATAGCCTAAACAAACTCCAATACTGCCAAATAACCAGTGCAGAAATACAGCTACACCCAATGCACTCCAAGAGAAAAACCAAGGAGCTAGCAATGCCAGTGCATGAATCGTACCAAAAAACACCACTGCGACCCAATCGAGACGCAGAGGTTTTTCTGGCAAAGTTTCTAACGAATTGAATCTCACTTTTGATTTCCTCAACAACCACAAAACAGTTATCAGCTATTAATTTTTTCCTGTTCACCAACAGATTGAATAAAACAATTGAGCGATCGCGGATTCACTTCAATGGAGATTTCTGCGTCATCATCAAACTATACTCCGGTGCGATTATCTCTGCCGTAGCACTTTTAGGAGTATGCTCTGTACTACCAATGTGATCTTGACGAGTAATTAGATCAAAGACATGTTCACCAATAACTGCTTTGACATCTGCTTCTAGTTCATGAATCACATTTCTATTCAGAGTAAAGGCATAGTTTGCCTCGTTGACAATATTCTGAATCATTGCCTCTTCTAGAGGTAGAAAATTTAATGCTTGACGATATTGCTCTTTAAATTCTCGTCTAGCTTCTGGGGTAGAAATTTGTTCAAATTCAAGCATTGCAGTACCCAGATCGCTTGGTAAATCCATTGCCGTTCGCGCAATCTTTCTCAATGCTTGCCCACCTGATAAATCTCCCATATAGCGAGTATAGGCATGAGCAATCAGTAACTCCGGTTGTGTGTTGCCAACCTCACGAATCCGGTTAACATATACCTGACCTGCTGGAGAGGGAACAATCTGCGATCGCCAATTTTCACCGTAATAAAAGGCTAAATCTTTCTCTAAATTTGCCTGACGACGCAGTTCGGGAAAATATATCATACCAATAATAGGATGATGCTGATACCACTCTAGTTGTTCTTCCAAAGCGCCGTAGACAAAGTAGAGATCCGCCAACAACTTCCGAAAATAGCTCTTTTCTACTACACCTTTGAGAAAGCATTTCATAAATGCAGTGTTTTCCGTTATTGTGTGAGAATGTTTAGTGCCTTCTCGCAAGCGAACATCTAAATGGCTGCTCATGATGAATACCTTGTTGCTAAAAATGTTGTTATTTTTGGACAAAAGTCACATTCGTCCAATCGTGAGGCTGGAGAAATATTTCGGTAAGCTGTGCTTCGGGTGTTCCTGGTTCTGCCTTATAGCAATATTCCCAGCGTGCTAGAGGTGGTAGAGACATCAGTATGGATTCTGTTCTCCCATTGGTTTGCAGACCAAAAACCGTTCCCCGGTCATACAACAGATTAAACTCTGCATAACGACCCCGACGGTACAGTTGAAACTGACGCTGGCGATCGCCATATTCTATTTCTTGCCGTCGTTCTACAATGGGCAAATAGGCGGGTAGAAATGATTGACCGCAAGACTGGACAAAGGCAAAAATATCTTTCCAGTTCCGAGATACCGTTCCGACTTGCTGACTGTAGAGTGCTGCTGGACTATCTGTTTGAGAACCAACATAAAGCTTGCCACTAGCATCCTGATAGTCGAAGAAAATGCCGCCAATCCCTCGCTGTTCTTGGCGATGTTTTAAGTAGAAGTATTCATCACACCAAAGTTTAAAGGCTGGATAATACTCTTCATGGTGGGCATCACAGGTATTTTTTAGCGTTTGATGAAAGTGAATTGCATCCTCTGCAAAGGGGTAGTATGGAGTTAAATCAGCTCCACCACCAAACCACCAAATTGGGCCTGCCTCAAAGTAGCGATAGTTAAGATGTACTGTTGGTATGTAGGGACTGCGGGGATGCAACACCATTGAGGTTCCCGTGGCAAAAAACTCATGTCCTGCGGCTTCTGGCCGTTGAGCCAAAATTGCAGGGGGTAGGCTATTTCCCCAAACTGCCGAAAAATTTACCCCACCCTGTTCAAACACCCGCCCTTCTCTAATTACGCGGGTACGTCCTTCTCCGCCTTCTGCTCGCTCCCAGTGGTCTTGTTTAAAACGTGCTTCTCCATCAAGTTGCTCTAACCCTGTGCAAATTTCATCCTGTAAATTCTGCATGAATTGCTGCGATCGCTCCCGTGAATCCTGGGGTATTGTGTTGATAGATGATGCCAGCAATGTTGTATGATTTCTAGATTCTTGCAGAGAATTCTCGGAATGACGACCCATGTTAAAACCTCTGAAACTTTCAGTGAGTACAGCTAGATTAGTTTTATAACTATATAGCGATATAAAGCTTCTAGCTAGAGAAGTTTCAAAACTTAATATTCTAGAGATATTGATTACTGTTACCCAGAACCAACTAAAACAGCTTATTGGATTAGCGATCGCTAATACTCGTCAAAGTTGGGCTACTGCTATAGAAAGAGCAGTTGTGCATGAAAACGTCCCACACCTCCCACACCTCCCACACCTCCCACACTCCCCACCAGAACCACACAATACGTGAGAAATTCGGGCTGTGACAGCTTAACCTTCGCTAATCAACTGTAACAATACTTCCGTCGAAATCTTGCCACTGATATCAGCACCTTCCAATAGGCTGTCTGCCAAATCTCGCTTGTGGTGATGCAATTCCACAATTTTTTCTTCAATCGTATCCTTTGCTACCAAGCGATAAATGGTAACAGGGCGTTGTTGCCCAATGCGATGGGCGCGGTCTGAGGCTTGGTCTTCCACTGCGGGATTCCACCAAGGGTCTGTATGGATGACATAATCAGCCGCAGTTAGATTAAGTCCTGTCCCGCCTGCTTTGAGACTAATGAGAAAGACATCTCCTGAACCAGCTTGGAACGCATCGACCCGTTTTTTGCGCTCTGCCACTGAAGTACTGCCATCTAGATATTGATAATTAATACCTTGCTGTTCGAGGTAATCGCGGATGATGTGCAAATGGTCAACAAACTGACTAAACACTAACGCTTTATGACGATTTTCCAGCAGTTCACCCAGCACCTCGCCAAAAAGTTGCAACTTAGAACTGGGTAATTCAGTATCAGGCATAACGAGGCTGGGATTACAGCAAGCGCGACGCAGTTTCATAATCTCAGCTAAAACCTGCAAATGTTTTTTTCCTGCTTCGGCATCACTTTCGGTAAGTTTAGATATGGCCTGACGGCGCAAGGCTTCATAGAATGCCTTTTCCTCTCGACTTAACTCTACATGAAGGAGAATTTCGGTACGAGATGGCAACTCTTCTAATACTTGATTTTTTGTCCGCCGCAACAGAAATGGTTGAATAAGTTTTTTGAGTTTATTACGTGCAAGTTTATCTTGATATTTTTCAATGGGAGTAGCAAAGCGTTGATTGAAGCTTTCAAAAGAACCCAATAACCCAGGATTAATAAAACGGAACAAATTCCACAACTCACCCAGGTGATTCTCAATGGGAGTCCCAGTAGTCAGCAACTTAAAATTAGATTTTAGGTTCATAGCTGCCTGAGAACGTTTAGTGGTCATATTTTTAATCGCCTGGGCTTCATCCAGGACAATCGTTTGCCACTGTACCTGAGAAAGCATTTGCGCTACTTCTTCTTGCTGTAATAAACCATAACTGCATACCAACATATCCAACGGTTGTAAACCATCCAGTAATTTTTGGCGGTTAGCACCAGAAAATTGAATAATATTGAGAGTTGGGGCAAACTTCTGCGCTTCACTCACCCAATTCATACATACGGAAGTGGGGGCAATAATTAGGGTTGGCCCTTCATGGGCATTTCTGAGAATGACCGCCAATGCTTGCAAGGTCTTACCGAGTCCCATTTGGTCTGCTAAACAAGCACCCACACCCCAATGTGCTAGCCGCGCCAGCCAACAGAAGCCTTCCATTTGGTAGTCACGTAGTTCTGCTTGAAGAGTAGATGGCAGTTCCGGCTGGAGGTTTTTCACCTCCTTAAGACGCTGGATATGTGTTTTCCAGTGTTTATCTGCTTTTACCTTACCTACCTCATCGACAAAATCTTCTAACCCTAATGTTGCCAATGGGTGAAAACGAATACCTTTGCTATGTTTTTCCGAAAACATCCGCAATTCGTCGAGGCGTTTCCGAAAAGCTTGAGTTAAAGCCAGAAATTGACCATCACCAAGGGGGATAAAACGGCTGGGGGTTTTCTCTAATAGTTCTAGTAGTTGCTGCATATCCAGCACTAGGTCGTTATTCAATTTCAACTCCCCAGTGGCTGCAAACCAGTCTTGCTGACGTTGAATTGATAAATTAAAGTCTTTCAAGTCGGCATTGTGACTAACACGCAGTTTTTCTCCTTGTGGCCATTCGATGACTACGTTATTTCCCAGCGCTTGCAGTTCTAGCAGCAGTTCTAAACAGTCTTCTGGATCGTCTATAATCCATTCACCATCTTGTTCTTCAGTTTGAGTCAAGGTGGCGCAAGCGGCTATAGCATCTTTGGCAAGTTGCTTTTCTTCAGACAGATTTCGTCGGGTTTGGAGACGTTTCCCTTCAATCTCGGCAATTACAGTTTCACCACCTGTACCAGGACGGTAGTAGGGGCCACCTTGGGCAAAGGGGCGTGACAAAAGGCTGATTTTCAAGCCTGCATTGGCAGGTAAAAGGTGAATATGGGGTAGAGTCTGGGCGGGTACTTCTTCTGCACCTTCTGAACCGCCACCAATGTCAGAATGTACGGTGACGATGCCAGAGACGGCATTTATGGCTGCCAAAACTTGCTTCTCGGCGATCGCAGGTACATTTAATTTATTATCTATACCAATAATCTCCGCAATGCGTCTATGTTCGGCAGTAATTTCAATGACTTTGATGCGGGTTGGGGTTTCTTTGATATGCAGAATATTTTGTGATTCTGGTAACTTGGGAGAAAATTCTAAGGTGAGACGGCCAAGTTTTTCTTTCTTAACCAGTAGTTCCGGTTCTCCCTTGACAATTTCTACACGGATATTAGGTGTATCTTCCCAAAAAACCAACGGGTGTCCAATTAAAGCAGAGATGGCTTTTTCACCGAAGGTATAATCCACTTTGCCGTAATAGCCATCACTATATGCCTCAATACAACTACATACCCGCATATCTTGGGGGGTGATGTAATCAAACTCAGATAATGCACTGCTTAAACGCTTGAGGGATATGGGGCGACCTTTACTCCATTCTCCTTTGGCATTAACTTTTTGTTCTTTTGGTTGTAAGACACATCTGCTGGGATAGAAGGTAATGAACCATGCTAAACGCAGTTCCGATTCTGGTTTTCCTGGTGTTTGTGGTTCTTTTTGGAGATTTGCTAAGGCATTGAGGCACATTTCCCAAGCTTCTTGGGGTCGAATTAAATCTACGATGGTTTGGATATTGCTATCTTCTCGCAGTGCCTCTGCAAGTTGTTTATAGTTACTACTAGGTTTGAGTCGGGATAGGAGTTCTGCGGTTTCCATTGCCAACCAGTGATAACCGGAGGTGAGCGATCGCCGATACAATGGTTCTAGTAAATTAGGTAAGCGTTTTTTAGCACTCTCAGCATCCATCCAGTAAAGGCATAGCGAACAAAACAATGTTTGTAAGCTATTTTCTTCTTCCACGGAAGAGATATGACCACTGACTACAAATTGTTTTTGAGTAATATCACCAAGGTGTACTTGCAGTACCATTTTCAGTCTACCATAAATGAACCTAAGCCAATGATCTGATTGACGGGACATCAAATTGGTATACTCTTCTGCTTCTTTGAGGTGTTGTGCTGAACCATCTTTTAAAAGTGCGAGGATAAAAAATAAGCCCCCAATTGTATTGAAATATATTTGACGTTTGCCTGTAGCCTTTTTGATGGCTTTCAGGGCATCTGTATAATATTTGATGGCTTGTTCATTATCACCTCGCAGAAAACTTAACCAACCCCAAAAGATCGCAGCGTTATTTTGATATTCTTTTGATATACGCTCTAGACTTTCTTGTGCTTCTTGGGTACAACCCTGTAACAACAGTTGTTCTGTCAAAATCAGATGTAGATAATCTGAGCAATGTTTTCCAGGCGTAGAGCATTCTTCTTCCAGCAGCATCAACGCATCTTCAGAAGCGGATAATTTTAAGGCTGAATTGAAGAGGATACTTGATATACCACTTTCATATAATCCTTGTGGTAGGGTGTTAAACCAATCTGCATCAAATGGATTATTGTATATTTGCTCAAAGATATTTTCTATTACTATTTTTTCTTCACTATCAGCGTACTTTTGGTAAGCTTCAATTTGCTGATTAATAAAACTAAGGTCTTGACGATAAATACCAATGCGGATTTCTCTGATACACTGGCGTAAGTTGTAGAAGATCCGAGAATCTCTGTTCCAGTGAGTACGTATTGGTAGCTTCTCCTCTACTGCTGTGACGAGAATTTCAAACTGTCCGGTTTGTACAGCATGGCGAGTAGCAATTTCTGTAAGTAATGGATGACATTCAGCACCTTGCCTGTTTTCCTGTATTAACAAGCCTGCTTTTAACAATTTATCAATTTGGGGACTGAGGGTTTTAGTAACCCAAGGTTTATTGTTCTCATCTAAAGCGTCAATTTTACTAAGACAACTTACGAATGAATTTTTGTCTATCGGTGCATAAATTACCGAAAATAACTGAATAATTTTTTGTATGGAAGGATGTAATTTGAAGTATTTATCCGCAAGTTGTGTTTGTAATTTTGTGGTATCAGTTGCTAAATTAATCATACTATTGGTCTGTTAAGTAAAGTTTGAAGGGTAAAGGAACGAACCACAGAGGCACAGAGGGCACAGAGTCAGAGAAAAAAGAGATTTTTAAGAAGTGTCTCACCCGTCAAAGTTAACTTGACAGACTACTATTTATTCAGTTCTTTAAATAATTCCATTAATTTACGTTTACGTCCATGAGCAGCTTCTAGTTGTGAGCGATAAGCAGACCATTCAGCTTTTTGTCCTAGTTGAAGATACGCAGCTTTTGCTTTTTTGAGCCAATTAACCGCAGCGTCATAACGATCAGCTTTTCCTTGTTCCATAATTGGTTCTGCCCTTCTACGAGCGTTATCAATTACCCAATTTGGACGATAGTAAACTGCTGTATCCATGACTCGATGAACCAATTCTGAAGCATAATAAATATCTCTTTCTACTGTTCTAATTGCATCATCAATTAATCCTTCATGGAGGAAAATATCAACTTGAGCTTCTTTTATTCCCCAATCTGGCTGTTCTCGTAGTGTTTGCAGTAAATCTTGTTTGAGCGTCAACCAAGTTTCTCCTGCATAGTCTTGAATTTTACCATAGTATCGAAACGATGGTCTGATTTTAAAAGCAATGATGCTGGCAGTTAACGCAGTGGCATTATCTTCTAATCCTTGGGCTAAATCACTTGTCCAAGTAGCAAATTCATATAAACAGTTACCTGTTAAATTGATACCAGCTTGGCATATTTCTAAAGCTTCAACCAAATAACCATCTTCTCGCAATATTTTTGCCAGGGCAAAACCCTCTTCTGCTTTTTCCATGAGGATTTTAGCCGCAGACATGGCTTCTTCTACTCTTCCTAAAGCTGCTAATTGCGTTAGGTATTGCAGAGTCATTTCTTCTACTAAAGCTAGATTTAAATACTCTGTATAACGATTTTGACGTTCAAGAATTTGCAAGCGAATCAAGGCTAAATCATCAGCATAGCTTGGTCGTTCATTTTCCCAAAGTTCTGCGGTATCATCTCCTTGCATAATTTGTTGCAGTGGTTCGTAATCCCAACCTTGACGCAATGCTTCTAAGCTCATACTAAAGTCTGCACTGATTTCGTCTTGCCATGATTCCAACATCAACTGCAAATCTACTATTTCTCCTGTAGACATTTCTGCACACAAAATTGCTTCTGTCCACGCGCTGTCAAGAGGTTCTGCTATAGAATAACTGTCTCCACCGTAATCGAGTAATTCGTCCCATTCTTGGGCATAAGTTTCGGTAATAGTTTCGAGAATTGCGATCGCATTATTGCCATCTCCATTTTCTGCCAACTCTCGCGCTTTCTCAATTACAGCTAGCAAATCATCTGTAAATGGGTCTTCTTCTGAACCATACTCTAATTCTTTCAATCCATCCCGCAAAATCCGCTTGACATGAGAGCGAAAAGGTGATGTGTCAATTTTGCTTTGGCGGGTAGAAGGTTGTTTTGTTTGAGGTTTTGGCAAGTCTATCAAACTGACAAACTCATCAATATCATCAATTATTTCTGGTCTATTTTCCAGCAGTTCTTGTAATAATCGCTGAGTTTGAAGAAGATCGAGGCGATTTAATAATTGTTCTAGTGTTGGACGTTCTTCAATGATCTCTGATTGACGCGAACAGCTTAATAAGGTGGCAACGATATGTTTGCACCAACCATCATAATCATAAGGACAGGTACAACAGGCTGAAGTAATTCCACCTGCATCAAAACGAATACTGACTTGATATGGTGTAATTTCGCCACCTTCTACCTCTGCTTGAATCAGATTACCGCGTTTTTTTAGTTCAGCGATCGCACCCCTGCGGTAATATTCTTCACCACGACTGTAGGATGAAGCGTTGGAGTTATGGCGGATTATTGCTTCAGAAATTCCTGGAATCGACATAGCACCCAAGTATTTTATTTTTAGCTTACGCTTAAATTGCCTTTATTTTCTCTTGTGTGTGCATTCCCTAAATTTATTAGGGCTAAAAATTTATTTAGTAACACTAATAATTAGGTATACATATTTTCAGCAAGACTGTATGATATGTAAAATACGGTAAATCGACCGAAAAGCTGTATTATATTATCTAACTGACATAAATACCTGTCAGTCAATTATTTAACTGCACTAATCAACACATCTTGCTTTTGTCTTATTGCTTTAGTTGGAGTTGTGCAATTTCAAATAGTCAGCATCCACAATGATTACAAGGAAAAGATTTCATGAGCAACATACAACTGTACTTCGCCAAAGCCTCTACTTTCTCTCAACGTACCCGTGTAGTCTTACTTGAAAAAGGTATTGACTTCACCCCCATAGAAATTGACTTACAGAACAAACCAGATGGGTACACTCAGATTTCTCACTATGGCAAAGTCCCAGCTATCAAACATGGAGATGTTGAAATTTACGAGTCCGCTATTATCAATGAATATCTAGATGAAGTCTTCCCGGAGCCACCTTTGTTACCCCGCGATCCCGCAAATAAAGCGATCGCTCGAATTTGGATAGACTACGCCAATACTCGCTTTGTCCCAGCTTTTAATAAATTGCTGCGCGGTAAAGATAGCCAAGAACAGGAACAAGGACGAAGAGAGTTCACAGAAGCACTTCTATATATTGAACAAGAAGGATTAGGCAAAGGTGATTACTTGTTAGGAGATCAGTTTAGCCTCGTTGATATCAGCTTCTATCCTTGGTTTGAACGTTTACCACTCTTAGAACACTTCCGCAAATTCACACTACCAGCAGAAACACCTCGTTTGCAGACATGGTGGAACAGCTTAAGCGATCGCTCCTCAATTCAAGCTGTAGCAAATCCCGTGGACTTCTATTTGCAAAGATTCGCCAAAGTTCTCGGTGAACCTGTTCCTGTTGGTGCAGTTCAAAAATAGAGCATAGGAGAATGGCACGAAGGCTCATGTGAAATATCGTCAGGGCTATCTTGTTGGGGATAGGGTGGAATGGCACTAAGAAAAGCTAAAACCTCGTCAGGGCATAGTGTGGGAGGTGTGGGAGGTGTGGGAGGATGGGGAAGAAGTCTTACCCCCCACACTCCCCACACTTCCCCCACTCCCCCCACTCCCCACACTCAAAATCTTGTTATATCAGGGCTTTGCGATTAACTTAGTGCCATTCGGGATAGGGTGTAGGCTGAGTGTGTTAATAAAAATTGAATTTTAGTACGCCAGACAAACAAAACCAGACACGATGCCTACGGCGGTAAACTACGCAATTATCCTATAATTATTAGCATAACTAAATATTAGTTTAGCTAAAAATTAGGATAACATAGTATAATTTCGCTAATGAAAATTTGGAATAGACAACTAGGCGATCGCGTAAGTAATATCATTTACCAGCATTTACCCGCCTTTCGCTGGCGTAATTTTCGCCTGTTTTTTGGGGGACAGTTACTATCAATGTCTGGGACATTTATGACCCAGCAGTTAACTATTCCTTGGCTGGTATACGATTTGACTAAATCGGCATGGTTGTTGGGAGTTGCAGGTTTTGTACAATTTTTACCGACGTTATTAGTGATTCCCTTTTCCGGCGTATTGTCCGATCGCTGGAGTCGTCGTGATTTGTTAATGCTGGTGCAGATATTGGGAATTAGCGTTTCCCTGTCCTTAACGATTCTTACCTTTACCAATTGGATTACATTTCCCATCCTATTGGTACTGAGTGTTCTCAATGGTTTGCTCAAGGGATTAGATATGCCCGTGCGTCATACAATCGTCACCGAAACCGTAGGCGATCGCGCTGATTGGAGTAATGCGATCGCATTGAATTCAGTGATGTTAAGTTCCTCGCTGGTATTGGGGCCTGCTATGGGCGGGATTTTGATTGCGACGCTAGGGGTGAAATATTGTTTTCTCTACGATACCCTCAGCTATATTCCTGCCATCTTTACCCTGCTAGCGATGCGGCTGAAAATCAGACCGATGCAAAGCCTTACAAGCCTTAGCGATACTTTGCAGAAATTGCAGGAGGGCTTTGAATATGTCTCCAAATTCCAGCCGATTAGAGCAATTTTATTAATACTGGCGTTACAAGGTTTAGTCGGAATGTCTCATGTTGCGCTCATGCCCATCTTCGCGGCTAAGATTTTAAATGGGGATGCAACTACGATGGCTCACCTCAGCACCTCAGCGCCCATTGGCTCGTTATTTGCTTGTTTGTATCTGAGTGTTAGGCGAGGGATTGCGGGCTTAGAGCGCTTGATTGTAGTCGCTCAAGTCTTGATTGGGATAAGTGTGATTTCCTTCTCACTATCGCGTCAAGTTGGATTATCCATAATCATACTGGTGTTTACAGGCTGCTTTTCTATCCTCCTGATTACCAGTAGTAATATGATTATCCAAACCCTAGTTACCGAGGATAAGCGCGGACGGGTGATGAGTTTTTATGCCCTAGCAATGGTGGGTATGATGCCCTTTGGGAATCTGTTAGCTGGAACTTTAGCACAGAATTTTGGTGCGACTAATGCCTTGATCGTCTCTGGTAGTCTAAATATCTTAGGTGCTATATGGTTCTCTGCACAATTGTCAGCAGTGAGGCGTTGGATTGATTCTTAATCTTATAATCATTAACTCCGGCAACTCGATTGATATATAGTATTTAAATCCTAGCTATTGCAAAGTAATGCTCATAACTTTGCAATATTTTTAGGCAGATCAAGTGTAGGAGAAAAGTGCAAAGCCAGCAGCTAATTTAGAGTTTGAGCCAGAGATTCGCATTTTTTCATACAATTTCTGCGACTTCGTGCCAGATTTACCACCAACACGCCACTCATAACTCCAATAGCCTACATCAGCAGGGCTTTCGGCAATTGCGGATGTCGTCAATGGATGCGGTAGTACTTGGTATTGCCTTGAAACTGTAGGCATCCTTACCTTGTGCCAACCCTAGGCAAAGTGCTTCGACATGACTACACAAGCTAGATAAAAAGGGTATAACATAAGACCAGCCCTTTCAACGTGAGTAGAAATTATCGAAAGTAAATTCCTCTCAAAATCTCTTTTCTATATCTTCTCTATTTTAGAAAATCTGATGCCTGCTCTCAGGCTTTCTGCTGTGCCTCTGCGGTTAAATAAATAACTTATAAGCCACTTTCGACACAGACAATGTTCCAAGAAAAAGATTTTACGAGTTACGTTGAAAAGGTTAGCTTTATTATTTGTTCCTATTTAATACTTGTGCTGGAGATTTGCCGATGAAAACTATATCTAGTATCGATGCAGTAACTAAACATTTAGAACAGCATGAAAACTCGAAACGGATTAAAAAATTAATATACTCGGCTTGTAACAATATTTGGGAGAATGATGAAGAAACGTTAGATAGGTTTAAATTACAAGAATTAATTCAAGAATTATTTAGATTGAATCCTACTACTAACAACTTAAATTATAGTTTATCTGAAGTTGTAAAAACTCTTAACAAACAAGCTGAATACGCCATAATCGCTAATGTTATTTTTCATCAAATGCAGAAGCTATATATAGCGCCTGAAGAACCAACAGGAATATTTTTAAATCAACCTCATCCAGAAGAATCAACAGGAATATTATTAAATCAACCTCGAAAAGAGGAAGCAATATCATTAAATTCTATAAATCAATCTCCCAACAGTCAAATCAAATATCAATATAATCAGTTTGATTTACGGCAAAATATTATGAAGTATACTAACCCACTTAGAGCTAAAATAGTTCTATTTTCTGCACTTGACAAGAAATTTACTTTCAATGAAGAAGACTGGTTGAAATTGAAAACTCAAAAACTTGATGATTTATTGCTGAGATTATTTAATATCTGTCCAACTCTTAGAGAGCTTGAATCTAAATTAAATCGTGCTGTTATATCTCTAGGGAAGCCTGATGAAAATACTCAAGCAGCTAGTGCAATTATCCAATCTATGCGAACTTTATATGGCGATATATCACCCAGCGCCAATGGATATAACCCGTTCAACAACGATCCATCTCCAGAAACAAAAACACCAGTTAACCCTTATCACAAAACTGGACTCAATGATGATGGTAATACCTGTCAATTTCTAGCACCTCCTCCCAAAGAATAATGGTAAATTTTGATTATTGTTAATCCGAGGAAAATTTAAATATTTGTGGTAATTGATAGGAAAAAATATGGATGCCAATGAACTTATAAAGCGCTATGAGAATGGAGAAACAAAATTTATTGAGGCCAACTTAAATGGAATAAATTTGTTTGGTGCAGACTTGATTGGCATAGCTTTGAATAAAGCAGATTTGGGTAATGCTATCCTAATTTTTAGCTATCTAAGTCGGGGAATTCTGAATCACGCAAACCTAGTTTGTACAAAGCTAAGTGGTGCGAACCTAAACCAGGCAAGTTTAATCAGCGCCAACTTGCATGATGCTAATTTACATGGTGCAACTTTGCAGGGTGCTGATTTGCGTAATGCAAATTTAACTTTGGCATATATGCTAGATACTAACTTGATGAATGCCGATTTACGTGGTGCAGATTTAAGTGGTGCAAATTTAACTGGAGCGTGTCTGCGGGGGGCTAACCTGCGAGAAGAAAAAAGAATGTACTCTGCTAGTCTACGGGGTGCTAATCTTCACAAGGCTGACCTACGGGGCGCTGATTTAACTGGTGTAGACTTATCTAAAGTTGATTTGAGTGGTGCTAACTTGAGTGAGGCAACGCTACGTTATGCCGATTTGAGTGATGCTAACTTGAGTGAAGCGATTTTGCATAACGCATCTCTGGCAGATACTAACATCGGTGGTGCTAATTTGAAAGGTGCTAACCTGATGAACGCTAGATTGGAACGTTCAAATCTCATTGATGCCGAACTTACAGGTGTTAATTTGTATGGTGCAATTATGGCAGATGCTAAACTGACTAGATGTCAGATGAGTGGAGTAAACCTGAGTTTTGCAAGGCTAAATAGAGTTGATTTAAGTCGGGCTAACCTGCGTCAGGCTAATCTCACGGAAACAGACTTGGTTGATGCCTATCTTGCCAGGACAGACTTAACTGGTGCTAATTTAAGTAAGGCAAATTTGATCAGAGCAGAAATGAGTACTACAAATCTGACGGGTGCAAATTTGCGTGGGGCAGTCATGCCTGATGGAACAATTAATGACTAAAAATATACATGAGTAATATCCACTATTTTGTCTCGAATAAGTCTGCCTAAGTTAGGATTTACACATAAAGATTCTCTGGCAAAATTGGCTGTAAAGTTTACTATTTAACGCTGCCAATCATATATTAATCGTCCATGACGATCGCGCACAAGTTCCCATTCTCCATGACGATATGGTTGTCCGTGATAATTTACAGACCGATAGCGCCGTCTATAATAATGTCGTCGATTTCTCTGGCGTTGATAATAATATTTTCCAGTCCGTTGCCGTCTATGATAATTTCGTCGAGTCCTTCGGTGAGCTAACAAAAGCTCTTCACTTTGCTCTCCAACTAATTTTGTCTGTGCGTCAAGAGCCTGTTCATTGAGAACATTATTGAGAGTATTATCCTTGGCTTCAGCCAAACCAGGTGGATAAATAAAAGCTAATAGCAAGAACACAATTGAGGATAGCTTTTTGAAACGGTTCACGTCTTTGCTTTTCCTAAACTATTGGTAATGATTTTATTTAATACTGAAATTGAGTAACTATATAGTTCATACTTCACAAACTTGAAGAGAGCAAAAGTAATGAAAGTACTTGTATTAAATATGAAGATAGTTAACTACATCAGACAACCAGATGATGTACATCTGTTATGAGGCAAATAGACACAAAAACGTTCAATTTTATAACTTTATTATGTTAGATATTATTCAAATAGCAATTATGAATAATCAATTGGGGTAAAGCTATCTGTTTAGATAAGGGATAAAAATGATAGGGGCTGACTCATATTAGCTGCAAAGCCCAAAATTCCCGGATCTCGATGTTCGTAAAGTAACTGACCTTGGTTATTAAACAGAAAAGTTCCACCACGCTGAGTTAAGTAGGCAGAATTAGGTACATAAGTATGCCAATTGCTTAGAACTTCCACCATATTGCGTAGCCGTAGAGTAGCTAATTCAAAGGGACGTTGAAACCCAATTCCACCAGCTAATTTGAAAAATGAGCCTTTAAAGGCAGGTAGAGGAGTACCTTGAATAATTTCATCATCTTCAATGAGTTGAGGGGCTTGACGATCGCCTTTATATCCTCGAAACACTTCTCTTAGGGTTCCAGGACTTCCAAACCCTGCACACATGAACAGTAGATTTAGCCAAGCTTTCTGAGTAGGGGAAATTCTAGGGAGAGGGAGATTCAGACCTGAATAAAGTTTGAGTTGGTGATGTAGTTCTGCATTAGGTTCAACAAATAAATTTTCGGCTGGAAATCCTGTATATTCACAGAATTTTATTCCAGAGGCGCGATCGCCAATTCCGACTGCACGAATAGCGAGTTTTTCAGGAGGCAATTTTTTAGCTTCGCGCTGCAACCACCACGCATATTCAAGACTATCAAAATCCCCAAGTTGTGGCCAGACTAAAATAAGGATATGTGAGGCAGTTTCGCAATTTTCTAGTAGAGGTCGGGTTATGCCATCACTAACACGCTGAAGTTTTGTCTGATTAAGGATAGCGTAGGGATTCATTACAAAATATTAGCTGCTATTTTAGCTATTCAATTTTAGTCGATTTTAACTCAATACAGTTCAGATAAGACCAAAACACTTGTAGAGACGGCGATTTATCGCGTCTCAAAAACCCAAAATTTTTGCCATTTCATTATCCTACGGAAGCAGTTGTGCGATCGCGTCTTCCTAGTGAAAGATAAGAACTGTGTATTTGAGAGTCATTCATAGAACATTTATCTACCTCTCAAGCTTAGAGTTTATTTCTTTAATGGCTTTTAACTGAGGAAACTGAATATAGCAGGATAGCAGGTTAAAAGTAACTGATTCACCCTGCATTTATGCAACACCCTTGGCTGATACCCAAGTAGGTTGGTTATCTGAAGAGCGATCGCACTGCCTCGACAATAGAAGAAGCGTCAATGTTTGCTGCAAAACGCACAAAGCAACAATTAACTCCTTGTATGAAAGCGATCGCAGGCAGTTGCCACCGAATTTTACTGCGATAAAAAGTTGCCTTTCCTAAACGCGATAATTTTGAGATTTAGTTGAGATTTAGCCCGTTTGGGTTCGTCAAAGGAGAAAACTACCATTAGGTAAATTGGAAATCATATTTTTTATACAGACCTACAAAATAGTTAAACTTCCTTCTCAATATAGAAGACTTAAATGTCTAGACCTCTCTAAGGATAAATAGAATAAAAGTAAAGTTAGGGAGTAAAATATCTGAGCCAATTAAAACTGACTTGACTATTTTCTCTTCTAGTAGGACTTAAATACTGGCAAAAACCAAATATGGAGGGTAGTTGTAGGCATTCAATTGTAATGAAGACACACCTTCAGAATTTTGTACAGTGCTTAAGACTTAGATAGTAAGAGAATACTTAAATAAGTCATAGTTAAAGCCATCTAATCGAGTAAATTTCTCGAAAATTTACTGCTTTTCAAGGTTGAGGTATGAAATATGCAGATTTCGTTGAATTTTTGTGCTTGAAAACAAGGAAAACTGCAACTTAACAACTGAAAGTTACTGGAAAAATCAATTTAGGTAGGTAGAAAATTATGGCGAATATCATTGGAACCAACGCTAACGATACTCTACTAGGCAGTTACGAAGCGGACACGATTAATGGAGAAGCAGGTAACGATACTATCACAGGTAACGAAGGTGATGACACCCTAACTGGTGGTGGTGGCAAAGATCAGTTTGTTTACAACTACAACACCGGAATTGATATCATCACGGATTTTAGCGGTATAGGTAAAGGCGTAAATCCCTCAGCAGGAGTCATCGCCGAAGTGGATACCCTACAATTCCAAGGTGCTGCCTTGACTGCCCGAAATATGCTGCTGACGCAGAATGGGAAGAATCTGGAAATCACATTTGAAAATGTGCTTGATGCCAAAGTCATCCTGGAAAACTTTGCTCTGGAAAACCTGGATAACCTGAGCAAATCTACTGGAGCCAGTGTAGACTTGGGCAATATAAAGTTTGATGGGCAAACTAGCATCACCGACAGCTTTGATGTTTTCAATGCCAACTCCACTCAAAGTACTATCTTCAACAAGAACACTGTCACCTTCCTTAACGACCTCTCCAATAATGTTAGTGGCTTTGACAACTCAGATGATGTGATCAATGGTCAAGGTGGAAATGACCGCATTGACGGCTTGAGTGGCGACGACATACTGAGGGGTAGTGCAGGGAATGATACTCTTATTGGTGGTGCAGGGAATGATACTCTAATTGGTTATCAAGGCAATAATGCACTCATTGGTGACATTGGTGAAGACTATTTGAATGTTGATACTTCAACAGGCGATAACACTCTCAATGGTGGCATTGGTGACGATACTTTAAATGCTAGGGGAACAACAGGCAATAATTCCCTTTCTGGGGGCGATGGCAATGATTATCTTTCCACCTCTTCTTTTCCTATTTACAGCGGATACAGCTATATTGCCTCTTCAAGCAATAACACCCTTGACGGTGGTGCTGGTAACGATACATTGAATGCTGAGTCTCCATCCGGCGATAACTTACTCTCTGGAGGCGATGGCAATGATTATCTCTCGACCTCTGGTACTAAAAGTGATAATGGGCAGCTTAATTTTACCTCAGAGGGTAATAACACCCTCGATGGTGGTGCTGGTGACGATCGCTTGTATGCTGATATTTCAACAGGTAATAACTTACTGTCTGGAGGCGATGGCAATGATACTCTCTCTACCTCTGGCACTTACACAAGAAACTCTTTTATCGTACCATCCTCTGGTGATAACACGCTCAACGGCGGCGCTGGTGACGATTACTTGTATGCTGACATTTCAACGGGCAGTAACTTTTTCTCTGGGGGCGATGGCAATGATTCCTTCTTTCTAAGCCCCATATCCTCATACGCTCCTGTATATGCTTCCCTCTCTGACTCTTCTTTTGTGACTCAAACGGTAGAAGGAGGTAAGGGTGACGATTTGTTATCCTTTTTCTTATCTTCCTACTATTACGGCGATAACAATTCTACTGGGGGGATCGTAACGACATTCAATCCGATTACAAACGAAGGAACAATTACTGGTGGTACGTATAAAGTTAATTACAAGAATATCGAAAAATTAAATCTCTCAGGTACAGATGCAGATGACAATATTGTGGGGAGCAGTGGAAAAGATACGCTCTCCACGGGCTATGGTGGCATAGATACCATAGATGGGGGTGAGGGTAACGATGTGTTGTTCGTCAATTACAGTAATGCTACAGGTGGTATCACAACAACATTCAATGCCACTACCAACAAAGGGACAATTACAGCTGGTACATATCGGGTTAGTTACAAAAACATCGAACAATTAAATATCTCAGGTACAGCCGACGATGACAACATTGTCGGCAACGATGGTAACGATACCCTCTCCACGGGCTATAGTGGCATAGATACCATAGATGGGGGTAAGGGTGACGATGTGTTGTTCGTCAATTACAACAATCCTGCTGGGGGTATCACAACAACATTTAATGCCACTACAAACCAAGGAACAATTACGGCGGGCACATATCGGGTTAGTTACAAGAATATCGAACAATTAAATATCTTAGGTACAGCTGACGATGACAACATTATCGGCAACGATGGGAACGATACACTCTCCGGTGGCTATGATGGCAATGATACGATTATTGGCGGTAGAGGTAATGATATCCTGACAGGTGGGAATGGTAATGATATCCTAACTGGTGGTGCCGGCAATGATAAATTTGTTTACGACTTTTTCGAGAGCAACTATAATATCGGCACTGATATAATCACGGATTTCGGTGGCATTGGTAAAGGCTCAAATCCTTCAGCATCGGTGATTAACCAACTGGATACATTGCAATTTATCGGCAGTGGTTTAACTGCTCAAAATCTGCAATTAACTCAAAGTGGTAATAACCTAGAAATCACCTTTGAAAATGTTGCTAATAGCAAAGTCATTCTCCAAAATTTCAAATTAGAAAACCTGGATAATCTCCCAGCAACTTCTTCACGACTAGCTATTGGCAATATCCTGTTTGATGGACAAACCAACATCGCTGACAGTTTTGATGTGTTTGATGGTAATTCTACTCAAACTAGCCTGTTCAACAGGAACACTGTTACCTTCCTCAATGACCTCGATAACAACATTACAGGTTTTGACAACTCCGATGATGTCATAAATGGTCAAGGGGGTGACGATATCATCGATGGTAAAAGTGGTAATGACATAATCAGAGGTGGTGCAGGAAACGATCTTCTTATTGGCGGTGCGGGAAATGATAGCCTAATTGGAGGGGATGGGACTGATACCTTTGGTTTCAATAATTACAATGAAGGTGTTGATACTATTTATGACTTCAACGCCGCTAATGAACTGATTCAGGTATCATCTGCTGGTTTTGGTGGCGGCTTATCACCAGGTTCACTTCAGGAAACTCAGTTTACTATTGGAACATCTGCAACTACAAGCAGTCAACGATTCATCTACGACGATTCTACAGGTGCATTGTTCTTTGATGAAGATGGCAGTGCGTCTGGGTTTACTCAGGTACAATTTGCAAAATTATCTACTGGATTGTCACTAACCGAAAACAATTTTGTGGTTGTTTAATCGAAATTAACGCTCTGCTATCACCAAGGGGTAGGGGTTTGCGAGGTGCTAAAAATAGCACTTCGTATTTTGTTGCTCAGTGTAATTTATAACGCAATACGCTTGGGTTAAGTGGGTTTTTGAGACGCGATAAATCGCCGTCTCTACAAGTGTTTTGGTCTTATCTAAACTGTATTGATTTATAACCAATTATGAAACAAACATCATCTCAACTTCAGTTGTATAGTTTTTAGCAATGTAAGAATTCCATAGCTCAACTTGTCGCTTGTCAAGCTGTTTAAACAGCAGCTTATCCAAAAAAAGGAGTTAAAATTCAAAAATGCGTCTGTGAATGAAGAATTTGTGGCTGCTCATATTTCTGCTGTAATGATTAGACACTTCTTGCTTCTAGTACAACACGGCGGAAATAAACCACGCATTCTAAATCAATGAAATGCTTACGCTGTATTCATTTTTAATTTTTAATTCCGCCTTGCGGTACTAGCTTTGCCTGAAGGGGGATAGAAACAATAAATTCAGCCCCTTGTCCTAAAACGGATACACATTCCAACTTTCCTCGATGCTTTTTAGTCACAATCTGGTAACTAATAGATAGCCCTAAACCAGTGCCTTTACCAACAGCTTTGGTAGTGAAAAAGGGTGTGAAGAGTTGCGATCGCACATTTTCACTGATACCAGAACCGTTATCAGCAATGCGAATGACGGCGAAATCGCCTTCAACAGTAGTACGAATTGTGATGATACTTGGCTGATGTGCGATATCGGCATAAGTCCGATGTTCGTTAAATTCCTCTAAAGAGTCGATCGCATTGGCGAGCAGATTCATAAATACCTGATTCAGTTGTCCAGGGTAGCACTCTAGAGGCGGCAGGTTGCCATACTCCTGTATTACCTGAATTCCGGGAGAGTCTGGTTGCGGTTTGAGCCGATTTTGCAAAATCATTAGGGTACTATCAATGCCCTCATGGATATTAACGGCTTTAACATCAGCTTCGTCTAGGCGGGAAAAGTTTCGTAAAGATAATACAATTTGCCGAATGCGATCGGCTCCCACTTGCATGGAAACTAACAGTTTCGGTAAGTCTTCCATCAAAAAATCTAAGTCAATTGCATCTATTTCATTTTGAACTTTAGGTGGTAAATTCTGGTTTTGCTGCTGATAAAGTTGTACTACACTCATCAAGTCTTTGACATAATTATTTACGTAAGTCAGGTTGCCGTAGATAAAGCTGACTGGGTTATTAATTTCGTGAGCAACACCTGCCACCAACTGCCCCAAGCTAGACATTTTTTCGCTTTGCACCATCTGAGACTGGGTAAGCTTCAATTCATTGAGCGTGTGTTCTAGCTGCTTTGCTTTCTCACGCGCTTGTGTTTCCGAAATCTCTAATTCTTGGGAATATATATGCAAATTTGTGTAGAGCCGAGCATTTTCTATAGATATGGAAACTTGCGAAGTTAATAAGTTCAGTACTTCTAATCGATCTGCGGTAAAGACTCCGGTAGTGAGGTTATTTTCCAGGTAAAGAACTCCAGTTAGCTTACCCTGATGAGAGAAAGGCAAACACAAAATTGATTTGGGTTGATTGGCAACAATATAGTTGTCACCCACAAAACGCTCTGTGTGGCTAGCATCGTCTAAAACCAAATTTTCTTTTGTTCTTTCAACATAGTTAATCAGCAAAACTGGTAGCTTATGCTTTACTTGAAATAGACTCGACGATCGCACTGTTACTTGATTTCGATCAATGCTTCCTTCGGCTTCGATCACCCACTGGTTATCCCGTTTTACAAGTAGATAACCCATTTGGGCACCAGCATTCTCGATCGCGATCGTCATCATTTTCTCAAGCAGCCGATTTAGTTCCATCTCGCTTGAGAGTGCTTGAGACGCTTTAATTGCTGTGCTTAAATCTAAAGTTTGGGTTTTAGCTTCAGAAATATCCCGAATCTGCTTCGTAGCCGTACCCCGCTCGTTTACCTCCCCGGCTGGATCTCTAAAAAGTTGGGAGTATTGTTCATCCAGTTGCCGGACTTTACCTGTAGCTTCCCACTTGAGATAGCGATAGCGGGCTTCTTTAAAATAAACTTTGGCAAAGTTTTTTCTATCCTTGACCCAGTAAAATCGAAATGCGAGTTCGTTTGCTAAGGCTTCATTTTGTAAATAACCGTTTTCGGCAGCAGAAGCGATCGCTAGATCGTACAGCTCCATTGCCTGATAATCTTGTTTAGAAATCCGAGCAATTTCAGCTTTAATCAGCAGAAACTTGTGTTGATAATTGGTTGGGCAGTGCATTGCCCATTGCTGGAATTTTTCTAAGTTGGCATTTAATTTATGCAGATAAATGACTTGAGTTGCGGTATCTGCTTTTGCATAAGCCTCTGCTAAGGCAATACTTTGGTGAAAATAAAAAACAGGATTAATAAAAATTCCTCGCGCTCCCGCAACAAATTTTTCGGCATTCTCTGCATACTTAACAGCTTTGGTATACTCTCCATACCAGTTACAGAGTGCCAGTTTATAGATGTAAACTACAAATGCACTCAACATATCCGAAGATGCTAACGCAAACTCTAGCACTTGCCGTTCATCTGCCCAAGTGCCAACAAGTTCGTCAATCTTGTCTGCTGGCTTAGTCAAGTTAGCGATCGCTTCCATCGCCAACAGATGGTAGTTCAACATATTTTTGTCAATCTTGCGGAGGCTAGGAATAAAATCTTTGGCTACTTCTGCGGTTTTTTCTAAAGATTCATTTCCAAATAAGCATTGCCATAAAAAATTAACTGAACAATAACCAGACCATTGATAAGAACCTGTTTCTAAACCACTATTAAATCCTTTTAATAAATAAGGCTTACCCTGGCTAATATGGTCTTTGTAATGACAGATTAAACCTCCCCACATATTCAAAATATTCGCTTCCAATTCCTTCGTTCTTAAAATCTCATGTAAACGCAGAGATAATTCACCAAATTCATAACCTGAATCTACCTCACCATATTCAAATACTAAGTTGAAAGAATACAGCATATAACCAAATACAGAAATTCGGGAGTTGCCATACTGAACTGAAAGTTGAGTTATGTTCATTGATGTGATATGCAACGCTTTAGATCCTAAAAAGTAGGCAATGGGCCAAACTTCTTTTAAGATGCGTTGAGCTATTAGCTTCTCCTCATCTTGCATTTGCGGTAATTCTGCGAGACTGAAAGTTGTGCGATCGCCAATAACTTTTTTTGTTTGATTAAGTTTTTCTAATAGATATACATCATCGGGATAGGCTGCAAACTCAAAGCCTAAAAGTTCCAAGGTGTTTAACCCAATTTTATATGCCGAGTTTAAATCGTTCTCCATGCGATAACACATAATCAGATATTCATTTACTCGACACATATCAAGAGTAGTTTGAACTTTGTTGAAAGTCTGCCCGAAAATCAGCAAAGCTTTCTCGTAGTTACCATTTAAAAATTCTGCTTCTCCAACTTGTAAATACAAAGTTAATGTCAGTAAATATTTATCTTCCCAGCTATTCTCAGGTAGATAATTCATCCCTATTTCCAGCAATTTGAGTGCAGTTACAAACGCTGAAGATGATTTTGCTCGCTGCCCTGCTTTCAGATTTAATTCTGCCAGCTCATATCTTTCTGCTATTTCTACAATCAATGAACTGCCAGCATTTAGGTGGTTGACGATCTCAAAAAGATGCTCTTCTAACTGGGCTTTGTCAGTATTGTGTAATAATAATTTACCTACCTTTAAATGTACTTGTTTTTGCTGGTCGGTTGGAATTAAAGAATAGGCAGCTTGTTGAACGCGATCGTGCAAAAACTTATAATCAACTTGTATCGCCGTATCACAGTAGGTTGCCAATTCTGACTGATTCAACAACTGAGGAATTTTGTAAGTATCACTTAAAGGTAGAATTAATCCCGCCCTCAAAGCTGACCATAAATCAATTGCTGTTGCTGATGGAGATTTTTCGTTGACGACAGCTAGCATTTCTAAATTAAAGCGGTTTCCAACACAAGCAGCTAATTGTAAAACTTGCTGCGTTGGTTCTGACAATCTTTGAATTTTATTCACCATTAAATCGACTACATTATCGGTAATGGCTTGTTCCTGAATTTTGTTGAGATCCCACTGCCATAAACCCGAATGATAATCAAATGTCAAGAGATTATCTTGATGTAATACTTTTAGTAACTGAGTTAAGAAAAAGGGATTACCTTGGGTTTTTTGAAACAGCAAATCAGCTAGAGGTTCTGCCTGAGATGATTCGCAGTTGAACGTGTCATTAAGGAGTTGAGTAATATGAGGTGTTGCTAATGGCTTCAAAAGCACCTCTTCAACGGTTGCCCCAGATGCTCGAATTGCCTCTAACATTAGCATCAGTGGATGGGTGGGACTAACTTCGTTATCTCGGTAAGCCCCAATTAGCAATAGGTACCGACTTTCTGGGTCAGTCATCAAATTTTCCACCAGCTTCACAGAGGCAGCATCTGCCCATTGGAGGTCATCTAAAAACAGTACTAAGGGATGAACAGCAGCAGTAAAGGCATGGATAAATTGCTTAAATACCCGATTAAAACGGTTTTGAGACTCAGCAACCCCCAATTGCGGTACAGGCGGTTGCTGCCCAATAATCAGTTCTACTTCCGGGATGACATCAATAATAACTTGACCATTAGCTCCTAATGCTTGTAGTAATTTATTTTTCCAAACCTCAACTCTGGCTTGGCTTTCAGCTAATAGTTGTCGCATCAATTCTCGAAATGCTTGAATCAAAGGAGCATAAGGAATATCTCGCTTGAGTTGGTCAAATTTGCCACCGATGAAGTAACCTCGTTGCCGCACAATCGGTTTGTGAACTTCGTTAACTAGTGAGGATTTGCCGATACCTGAGTATCCTCCTACCAACACAACTTCGCTCGAACCAAGACTAACTTTTTCAAAGGCAGCCATTAAAACCGCCACTTCTATTTCCCGACCATAAAGTTTTTGAGCTATTTGGAATTGATGTGAAAAATCCTGCTGGCCTAGGCTGAAAAGGTTAATGTTGCCTTTTGTTTGTAGTTGTATTGCTGCTTGTTCTAGGTCGGCCTTTAACCCATAAGCACTCTGGTAACGGTCTTCAGCAGTTTTGCTTAGAAGTTTCATAGCGATCGCAGAGATTCCCAATGGTACATTAGGATTAATCTCGTGAGGAGCTACAGGAATTTTCGCAATGTGACAATGCACCAACTCCATTGAGTCTTGAGCATTGTAGAAGGGAAGCTGACCAGTCAGCATTTCGTAGAAACTGACACCTAATGAGTAAAAATCTGTCCGATAATCTAAGGTTCGGTTGATACGTCCGGTTTGCTCTGGCGACATATAAGCCAGTGTTCCTTCTAGAAGGTTGAGGCTAGTCATTTCTGGACTTTCTTTGGATAACAGCGAAGCGATGCTGAAATCAATCAGTTTTATTTTTTCGGTATTAGGGTTATAAAGAATGTTTTCGGGCTTAATATCCTTATGGATAATGTGGTGGGTATGTAACTCTCCCAATGTTTCAGTAATTTGATTGGCAATATTAAGAAATTTTGTAAGTTCAATCCCTGTAGTAGATATTTGATGTTTTAAGGTTTCTCCACCAAAGTCTTCTAGAACCAGTGCTAGTCCATTATTGTAGCCGTTATCATAACTGATTAATTCATGGGCTTTAATTACACCTGCAATATTCAGATTTTGGATGATTTCATATTCGTGCTTGAGTTGGGCAATCTCTTTGATACTGGGATACTCTGCTTTGAGAAGTTTGATAACAACTAAGTGCCTGTTAGCCTTGGAGTATGCTCGATAAATTACTGTGGTAGCAGCTTCATAAATTAAACTTGTAATAGTATAGTTAGGGATGTGAGCAATTAATTTAAACATCAATACTTGTCTTAATTTTGTTTTCTAATAGATTTTGGTAGTTACTATGATAGTTCCCAGAACTCCAGTCAAGTTAACTCTGCAAATACTAATTAAATAAAGATTAATTTTGCTAATCTTTAGCACCACGCAATGACTATAAACTTTCTCTAACAGTGTGTACTGTTCGTTTATTCACGTAATAATCTAAGTCTAGTTATGCTAAATAACTGGCAAATTTACCTAGTTGCATCAATCTAAGAACCACAAATATAGATTTATACTGAAGTGAACGATCATTAGCAAATACGCATTGCGATTTTTCAAATTTGGGTAAAACACATTAGGCTTGGTTATTATTGCTGATTTGTTGATAGCGTTGTCAAAATCTTGACAAAATTACCCAGTTGTCAAATAACTGAGGTGACAGGTTCAACAACGAAAAAGCAAAAATCATGAATAGCAATATTAAGAAACTTACGGGTAAAGTTGCCCTCATTACAGGTGGCTCACGGGGTATTGGTGCTGCGATCGCTAAACGTCTGGCTGAAGACGGTGCAGATATTGCCATTAGTTACGCCACCTCATCGGAAAAGGCCGCGATCGTTGTCCGGGAACTCGAAGAAAAAGGCGTTAGGGCCGCCGCCTTCAAGACCGACCAAGCCGATCCTCTCCAGGTGGGGAATTTGGTTAAGATGGTCGCCGAACGCTTTGGTCGTCTCGATATTCTCGTGAACAACGCTGGTGTACTTGTCCTTGGTGTAGTTGGCGATCCTGCAAGCGATATTGCCTCTTTTGAACGGCAGTTTGCGATCAATGTGGGTGGCGTAGTGGCTGCCGTCCGCGCGGCTGCACCACTCATGACTGAAGGTGGACGAATCATCTCCATTGGCTCCTGTGTTGGAACCCATTCGCTTTGGGCAGGAATCTCCGATTATTCAGCAACTAAATCTGCGATCGCTGGCTACACGCGCGGATGGGCACGTGACCTGGGATCGAGGGCGATCACAGTTAACGTTGTACAGCCAGGCCCAATTGAAACTGATATGAACCCATCTGATAGTGATTTTGCGGTAATCCAAAAAGCAGCCACAGCCCTCAACCGTTACGGCAAGCCAGAGGAAGTTGCAGCTGCGGTCGCTTTTCTCGCCAGTCCTGACGCGGCTTTCATCACCGGTGCAACACTTGATGTTGATGGCGGCATGAATGCTTAGATGTTTTAACAGAATGGCACTAAGAAAAGCTGAAACCTTGTCAGGGCAAGGTGTGGGAGGACGGGGAAGAAGTCTTACCCCCCACACTCCCCACACTCCCCACACTCAAAATCTTGTTATATCAGGGCTTTGCGATTAACAAGCGTGCCATTCGTCTTAAACCCAAGACCCATTTGCTTAAAACTTATCCTAACCACTCAGGATTTTTGGCTGTACTATCAAATTGGCTAGTAGTTTTAAACAGTTCATACTGACCTTTAAGAGCAGCTTGGCGAGTCCGATTCAGTAATGCTTTAACTTGTTCCTGGCTCATGGGTGTAAAAGTACGTACTGCCTCGAAAGCCTGGTTTAAGATGGGCATACTTTCAATGCCTGTAATCACCGTTGAAGTTGGTAGATTCATCGCGTAATGCAGACATTCGATAGGTTTGACCACATTGCTTTTGAGGATGTTTTGGTCGCCCATTGATTTCATCCCCAGTACAGCAATTCCGTCCTGAACCAGTCTGGGTAAAACTTGCCTCTCAAAACTGCGGAAATGGGCATCCATAACATTTAAAGGCATCTGCACTGCATCAAAACGGAACTTGTTTTGATTGGCAACTTCCAACATTCTCAGGTGTACTAAAGGGTCTTTGTGTCCAGTAAAGCCTATGTAGCGAATCTTGCCGGCTTTTTGTGCTTCCACAACTGCTTCCATCGCACCACCAGGGGCAAAAATCCGGTCTGGGTCTTCCATACGAATAACTTCATGATGCTGCAATAAATCAATGTGGTCTGTTTGCAAACGTTTTAAAGATTCATCAATTTGTTTCGTAGCGGCTGCCTTTGTGCGACCGTCAATTTTAGTCATCAGAAAAGCTTTTTGACGATAACCATTTTGCAGAGCTTTACCCATACGAATTTCGCTACCTCCGTTATGGTAATCCCAGCTATTGTCCATAAAATTAATCCCGCGATCGAGGGCAGTACGGATCAGATTAATACCCTCTTGCTCATCTTTTGGTCTACCAATATGATGACCACCTAGACCAATTACAGATACTTGTTCTCCGGTGCGTCCTAGTTGCCTGTAGAGCATTTCACCTTTTTTGATCTGGAGTGGGGTAGGCTTAGGCTGATTTTGCGCTAAAACCTGTTTAGTGAAACCTTGTAAAGCAAATACCCCAGCTCCACCTAAACCAGAAGCAGAAACTAGCTTCAGTAAATCTCGTCTGTTAATATCCACAAATTAATCCTTTTGCCACAGTATGAGAACTTGCCCTGATAGCTAGCTTTGCATGGGAGCAAAATTCGCTGCTTCTAGCTGTTGAAGGAGAAAAGCAGTCAGATAGAGATAGATTTTTGATATGGATGACTTGGTATTCGCCGATTACGGTTAGAGTTTCTGCTGTGATGTCGGCAAAATCTGAGATAAGCTCATGCTAAATCACCGCTTTTGCCGACAGGGAATTTGAATAATAAACTCTGCACCCTGTCCAGGTGCTGAAATGCACTCTATTGTCCCGTGATGTTTGTCTACTACAATTTGATAAGTGATTGATAATCCTAAACCAGTGCCTTGTCCGACAGGTTTAGTAGTGAAAAAAGGATCAAATATTTTTTGTCTGACACTATCACTCATACCAACCCCATTATCCCTAATGAAAATAGCGACTAAATCAGGATTGACTAGTTGGGTACGAATAGCGATCGCACTACAATCATTCTTAATTTCCTCTGCTGTTGTTTCCTGATTTGATCTTTCTAAAGCATCAATCGCATTATTCAGAATATTCATAAATACCTGATTGAGTTGCCCAGCATAACATTCAACGTTTGGCAACTCACTATAATTTTTGATAATCTCAATTGCAGGCTTACCTGGTTTGGCTTGCAGACGGCTTTGCAAAATTAGTAACGTACTCTCAATTCCCTGATGAATGTTAACAGGTTTCATATCAGCCTCATCCAACCGAGAAAAATTACGCAATGTCAGCACAATTTCTCGAATGCGTTGCGTACCAATTTTCATCGAAGATAAAGTTTTAGGTATATCTTCTTTAATAAAATCAACATCAATATTCTCTAAAAACTCTTCAATCTCTGGTGCTACATTAGGGTAGACATTTTGATAAATATTAATTAAACTAAGTAAATCTTGTGTATAATTATTAATATGATCTAAATTGCCATGAATAAAGCTTACAGGGTTATTAATTTCATGAGCAATACCAGCAATCATTTGGCCCAAACTGGACATTTTTTCTGTTTGAATAAGTTGAGCCTGAGCTAATTTTAATTCATGCAGCGTTTGATTTAATCGCCCATTCTTTTCATTTAGCTCCCTAGTTCTTTCCTCAACTTTTTCCTCTAAATTGGCGTAGAGTCGGGCATTTTCTAAGGAAATAGCTGCTTGTGAAAATAGTATTTTTAAGACTTGTATTCTATCAGACGTAAATGCTCCCACTGTTAAATTATTTTCTAAGTAAAGTAATCCAATTAGCTTGCCTTGATTCACAATACAAGTACACATCAGAGATTTTATACGATGCTCAATAATGTATGGGTCTATCGTAAAACTTCCTTCACTACTGGCATCAGATAAAACCACATCTTTTTTTGTTCTTGTGACATAATTAATTACAGATATAGGCAAGTTCTGACTATTCTTGACTGGTATTGATTGACAAACAGTTAAATCATCTTGGTCTACATCTGCTTGAGCCTCAATAAATAATTTTCCTCCTTTCTCTAGAAGCAAAATACCAGTTTGAGCGCCAGCATTCTCAATTACAATTGTCATTAATTTTTCTAGCAAACTTTCCAACAAAATTACTTCTGATAAAGCTTGCGATGCTTTAATAACTGTAATAAAATCTAGCCCGCTTGACTTTTCATTAGCAGTAGAAGTAGTAATAGTATTACTTGTAAAGCCTACTTGAGAGTGAGTGGAAACCTTAGCAATTAATTCTGGGTATTTTGATTCCAGATCCTTAAATTTAGCACTTGCTCCCCAACGGCGATAACCATAATGTGCCTTTGTCATGTATAGGGAGGCAAATTCATTTCTTCCTAGACTGAGATAAAATTCTGCTGCACATTCATAAGCTAGTGCCTCTTCATGAATATATCCAAAATTATGAGCGCCTTGAATCGCGCGATCGTAGTATTCCATTGCTACTAAGACTTGGCCTAAAAATCGTGCTTTTTCTGCCTCTACTAAATCGTATTTGTGCTGATTATTTACAGGTGCATGATCTGCCCATTGTTTTAATTGTTTTTGATTTTGTTCTACTATTTCTATATCAGCTTTTGTATCTGTTTGAGAAGTAGTCTTTAAAAAGAAGGCTAATACTGCCAGAGAATAATAAAATTTATATTCACATAGATAAACAGTCCCACCAACGGCAACTTCATACTGTTGTGCTAATTGAGCATTTTTAACAGATTGGCTATAATCTTTAAAGAAATAACTCAAAATGCTTTTGGCAAGATAACTATAAAAGATAGCTGTAATATTTCCTGCCATTCTCTGCATTACAGATTCATTAAAGCTATCACCTTCTAAGTAAGAATTATTATCAGTTCCTTGAACTAATTCGATTACCATCTGTTTTAATATCAGCAAACAAATGGTAAAATGCTCTTGTTTGATTTTGTGTGCTAAATTAATATATTGTTCTAGTCTTTGTTCAACAAGTTCTAAGTTTTCTCCAACCCAAAAAGGATGCCAACAAACTAATAATCCATTGTAACCTACATACTCAATATCACCTGTATCTAAACCACTTTGAACACCATCTTGTAAAGGCTCTATAGTTGATTTAATATGTTCTTTCCAATGTCTAACAAAAATATTAAATAGTGCATAAACTTTAGATTTAATTTCTCTAGCGTTGAATTTATCTAAAATCTGCAAAGATAATTTACCAAATTTATAACCTGATTCAATCTGCTTAAGAGGCCCACATAAAATTAGCCCATAAAAACCATAGGCATAAGCTGCAAAAGATGAATTGCCATACTGCACACATAAATCAACCATCGTAAAAGCAATCAATGGTAAAAGTGCAGGATCAGCTAAATAAGCCGGAGGCATAGCTGTCATTAGTATCCTCATAGCAGCTAGCTTATGAGCATCAGTCATTTCTGGTAGATTGACTAATTCTTCAACTTTTAACTCTGCTGGTGGAATTTGAGATAAAGAGACTCCCAGCATCTCTAGCACCTGTAAATCTAAATCTAATGCTTCTCGCATTTGATTTTGAGCAACATAAAACTGAATTTTCTTCTCATATGCCTTAACAGCATCAAGAATAGTTTTACTATTGCTTGTAACACTGATAAATAATGCTTCTGCTTGCTCAAAATTTGTATTTAAATATTCTGCCTCTACGGTTTCTACATGGAGGTTAAGAGTTAGTTCATAATAGTTTTGCCAACAATCGACCGTAAGTAAACTTAGACCTTGCCTCAGAAACTTTACAGCAGATTCGTAAGCAGCAGAATCCTTAGCTTTTCTTCCAGCAATAAGATTTAACTTAGCTATTTTATATCTTTCTTCTAGAGAGGTAATCAGCTCGATACCGATATTTAATTGGTTAACAATATCGAAGATTCTTTCTTCTAGTAAACTTTCGTCTATATTCTTTAATAGCAATCTACCAATATTTAAATGAATCTCCTTTTTCTGCTCATCGGGTATCAAAGCATAAGCCGCTTGTTGCACGCGATCATGAAGAAATTTATAATCAATTACAAAAATATCAACATAATCTAATAAATGTGGTAATTTATAATTATCGCTTAAAGGTAGAATTAAACCAGCTTGTAATGCTTCCCAAATCTCCAAAGCTGTGTCATTATGAGATTTTTCGTTAACACAAGAAAGTATATTTAAATTAAATCGATTGCCAATACAGGCAGCTATTTTTAAAATATTTTGTGTAGTGTCTTTGAGCTTTTGAATTTTACCTATCATTAATTCAACAACATTATCAGTAATTCCTAGCATCTGAATGTGCTGAATGTCCCATTGCCATTGACCAGTAATAAAATCAAACAAAAGTAAATTTTCTTGATGAATAAACTTGAGTAATTGATTGATAAAAAATGGATTGCCAGCAGTTTTATTGAAAATTAATTTTGCCAATTCTTTGGAGTCCTCTAAACTAGATTTTAGAGTATCGCTAACTAATTGACAAACATGAATAATTTTTAGATTTTGACAGTAAATAATCTGGACAGAGCTACTATTTTTTTCAATTTCCTGCAAAAATAACATTAAAGAATGACTAGCATCAACTTCATTATCTCGATAAGCTCCTATGAGCAATAAATATTCAATTTCAGCATCTGTAGTTAATAACTGAATTAATTTTAATGAAGCTAAATCTGCCCATTGTAAATCATCTAAAAATACAACTAATGGATGTTCTTTTTGAGCAAACACATTGATAAACTTTTGAAAAACCAAGTTAAAGCGATTCTGTGCTTCTGCTGAACCTAGTTGTGGAACTTCTGGTTGTTTACCAATAATCAGTTCTAGCTCAGGAATGACATCAATAATAATTTGAGCATTCGGAACTAAAGCTTCTAAAAGTTTTTCTTTCCAAGAGGCTAATTGTGCTTCACTCTCTGTCAGTAATTGCTGCATTAACTCTTGAAATGCTTGAATTAAGGAAGCATAAGGAATATTGCGCTGAAATTGCTCAAACTTACCAGCAATAAAATAGCCTCTGTTTTTGATAACAGGTTTATGAATTTCGTTAACTAATGCTGATTTACCAATACCTGAGTAACCTGCAACCAATATTAATTCTTTATTTCCTTGATTAACTTTTTCAAAAGCATTCATTAAG
Source organism: Nostoc sp. (assembly GCF_036917775.1). GTDB lineage: Bacteria > Cyanobacteriota > Cyanobacteriia > Cyanobacteriales > Nostocaceae > Nostoc. The sequence goes on along the minus strand of NZ_JBALEQ010000076.1, from coordinate 45,631 downwards.
ATATCTATTTCTGCTTCTCGTCCATACAACTTTTCGGGAATTTGCAGTTGGCTAGAATGATCCTGCTGGCCAATAGCAAAGTTGCTTATAGAGTTAGTTTCCTCTAATTGATCGAGACAGGTTTCTAAATCCGCCTTAATCCCAAAAGCACTTTGATATCTTCCCTCAGCAGTTTTGCTGAGTAATTTCATAATAATTGCAGAAATTACTTGAGGGATTTGTGGATTTAATTGTTCTGCTGCTATGGGTTGTCTAGCAATATGACAATGAACTAACTCCATTGGATCGGTTGCTGAGAATGGTAATTGACCTGTGAGCATTTCATAAAAAGTTACACCCAAGGAATAAAAGTCTGTACGGTAATCAACTGACCGATTCATTCTTCCCGTTTGCTCTGGAGACATATAGGCTAGAGTTCCTTCAAGCAAATCAGGATTACTGAGTTTGGGTTTCTCTTGAAAAAGCAATGATGAGATAGAAAAATCAATGATTTTAACTTGACAGGTTGCTAAATTAACAATAATATTTTGTGGTTTAATATCTTTATGGATAATATAACTTTGGTGTAATTCACCTAAAGCTTGAGTAATTTGAATGCCTATGTTAAGAAAATTTCGTAATTCAATTTTTTCTGCCTGGATAGTTTTGTAGAGAGAAATCCCATCAAAATTTTCTAAAATAATAGCAAAACCATTGTTGTATTTTTCTAAACTATGAGCTTGAATAACTCCTGAAATATCTAATTTTTTGATTAGCTCATATTCATGTTTGAAGGCTGCTATATCTCTTAGCTCCGGATATTCTGTTTTTAAAAGTTTAATAACTACTATTTGACCATCTTGATTTCTCCTGGCGCGATAAACAGCAGTTTTTATCCCCTCATCAATTAATTCTATAATCTGGTAATTCGATAATGTAATCATTGGTTATACTAATATTTTAATAAGATTTCAAAGTTTCAACTAAATATCCTATTATTCAGAGAATAATAAATACATTTTTAAAGTCGGTTGTACAACAAACTTTAAAAATGTATCGGCTTACAAAATAGTCTAGGTTTTAGCAACCTCAATCATGCTAAATTCTGGTAACAATGCTCCTGATTAATTTGAATATACCCTTATAACCAAGAATCCCACTCACCAATAATTTCTTTGGTGTATTTTATATGGAAGCATTGGTTGAGAATAGCTCGTGTTGCTTGCATTGCAGACATAACTGTAGCTTCCACACAACCGGAATTGTAACCGTTGTTAATCCAGTCGCCAACTAGATAAAGATTATCAAACCCAGATTCATCAGTTTTGAGCCGATGCTTGCTACTTCCAGGTACAGAGAGTACATAGCGTTCTGATGGGTTAATGTTAACTCGCCAATATTGAGCTTTAAAGCGTTCTACTCCCTGACGGTTTTGAAAATCTATTAGTAAATCCCAATTCAAACCTTGGGGATTTTTTGGCTGAGTAGCATCAGGCCAAAGCTGTCCGATGTGATTGTTGAGGAAGTTAATTGCTTCTTGTTCTACCTTTTTTTGGGCTTTAGCTGGAAAATCATAAGCTGTGTGGGGAGGAATCCCTGGATCTGGAATTACACCGGTGAAATAAGCTGCATTGTAAGGATAATAATCGGCAGGCCAATTTTCTCGTTGTACTAACTCGCTCATATCTGCATAGACATCGAGTGGTTCAACGTAAGCTCCTAGCACAGGGCTAGATTGTTGCCATCCTAATTGTGATAAGGTAGGCTTAAGCCATATTTGTCCCCCTTGAGTAGTTACTGTCTTGACTTGCATTAACATATCGCTCCATTTTTGGTGAGCCGGATTTTTTTTAGCATGGAGCAATTCACTGCAAATGGAGGGTAGGGCGGCTATAGAAATTCCCAGCAACACAATATCAAAATCATTGCCTTTGGTGAGGGTAATTTTGTCTACATTCTGCCAAGGTGTCCAATATGACTCAAGGTTAATTTCTTGGTCTTGGAGTTTTTGGGCTTCTTCATCGACAATCTGATCGTAAAGGGGTTCACTAGGCCAACAACCAATATCTTTAACTGTGATAAGTGGTTGATATTCTTGCTTTGGATTTTTTAAATTTACTTGACGAGCCAAAGTTATACTGGCAATTGATTGCTGATTTTGATCCAAATGCAACTGCTTGATAACATGGAAGAACTTGAATTTTACACCGCGACGCTTTAGCACTTCATATAGTGGAGTGATGACTACATCTGCCATCCCTGATTGCATTTTCCACATGATTGCGCCATTGTATTTGAACAAGATAGTGGTGAGGACACGAATAGCTGTTCCAGCTGCTAGTTGGGGTTTATCGGTATTACCTTCTGGAAAACCATACACTAAATCGTATAAGACGCGAATAAATGCTGATTTAACGCTTGATTCTCTAGCTCCATGTTTTAGTAGCCAGTCTCTGTAGTTGTACTCATCTAAACTATCTAGGGAACGAAAATGAATTATCTCATCCATAAACAAACCCCGGATGTTTGCTAATGCTAAATCGATGAGTGTTAAACGCCAAAACATATCAGGGTTTTGCCCAATCTTAGATTCTATCTGACAGATTAACTGTTCTTGAAAGCGGTCTATGAGCTTAAGAATTAACTGATGATGTTCGCGTCTGTGAGTTTTGGTATTTTTGGGCAGTGATTTAGCTAGGTTGTAGGCAAGATTTAAGAATACTTTTTCAGAAGTAAAATCTAGGTTTTGAAGGATATTACTAATAAATTGGTTGATATTGTCCAGCCATCCTCCCCAAAACATGGGTTGTTGGAGAAATAACTGAATCAATTGGCTAGGAAACTGTAAGAGACTACTATCTGATAAAAATTCCATTACCTCTTTGCCTAATGCTATTTGTTTGGCAAGAGATGTTGAAGAACTTTTGGTAGACTTTGACTGACTATAATCATCAATTACTGCGTAAGTCTGAATGACAAATTCAATGGTTGTGCAGATATGTTCCCAGAGGGAAGAAATGCCGCCACCTTCCCAAGGAACTAGAGAATTGGTAGGAAAATCAAAAGGCAGAGTTTTCCAATTTTTATTGATGTATTCTTCTAAGACGATGAGACTGTGAGGTTTGAATGCGTCTTCTATAGTGCTGAAAGGCCCGTTACCGCCTAATTCGTCGTAGCATTGCTTGAGTAGACGAAAAGCATTTTCATAGAATCCAAAAAAAATGTGCAGTCCGTGTTCTTCGATGCGATAGTCTGGTTCAGAATTGGGTGTATGGGGTTTGATGTTGCGTCCAGTTGCACATTTACCACCCAAACGCCAACCTGTTTGATAAATAGTAATATCATAGAGACTATCCCACCCTGGTTGACTGGTTAATTCATAAGCAGTGGTTAAGGATGATATTCCACCGCCTAAAATAGCGATTTTTTTGGGCTTAAAGGTTTCAGACATATTTGTTTTTCGTGATAGGTACGAGTTGAGAAAGTTAGGGCGACTATAAGTCGCACGCCAGGTGCTTCAAGTCGGCAAAGCCGCCCAACGCACTGGCTTGGCTACACAGGCAAAACCTGCCTTCGCAGGTTAGTAAACCCTTGATTTTGCATTGAGGAACTGTCAAGGGCTGTCATTTGTCCTAATACTAATTTTTCTGTGGTGCTTGCCAAACGGTTTTCCCATCTTTGAGGGTGAAGTCGAAGTGCAGCACAAAACCAAGTTTTACGGGGATAGTTATGGATTCGCTACCTGCGGGATAACCTTTGTTTAGTCCTAAGTCTTGGACAATTGGTTGACTAGCGAAATTATTGATTTTTAGTTGAAATTGATCGCCAAAGAGTTTTCCGCCATAGAAGGTTTGTAGCTGCATGGGGGATTCAATCAGTGCTTGATAGCAGGCTTTTTTGCTGTTTTCTACGTCGCGGATTTGTTTGAGGGTAACGAGGGGGACGATTTTTTCTAGGAGATATTCGAGGAGATGGAAGGGTAACTGTAAGCCAGGAATCAGAATTTCGTTATTGTCAAATAATAAACTAGCGATCGCTCTTGCTGCTTCTTCAAAGGTGTCCCATGTCTTGATAGCTTGATGTTTCTCTGCTGTATTGACGCGTTGAACTTCCAGCAGGCGAGCATCTATAGATTGGCTTGTAGGAGAAAATTCTTTAAATACTAAGGTGTCTACAGTGAATAAATCCGGTTCTTGATTTAATTCAGGGATCTGAAATAGGCCAAGTTCTTTAAAGAAGCCGTAGACTTCTCTACCCGAAACTAGGATGGGAGAATTATTCACGTACACGTAAGGCATGAACCAAGCTAGGCGTTCGGCTATAAATAAAGGCCCGACTCTTTTACCTACCACCGTTAACATCCAAAAGATGGCTTCTTCTTCATGCACAGTTCCTTTGTCATAGTCGGGAGGATAGATGGAACTTAAAGAATCTATCTTGTTGAACGTCAGGACGAGATAGTTCATCGCTGGCCGATATTCAATCTCTCCGTTATTGGGATCGTTGAGATATTTATCACACACCTCTTGCAACTTCGCCATTGAACCCTCAACGACAAAGCCATACATTTTTGTCCCTTTGATTTCATAGGGTTGGTTAAAAGCCTGTCCATCTGCCCGTTCTATATATTTGGGATATAATGATTTGTCACCACCTCCGCAAAAGTAATTTTTGAAAAAACTATTCATATCTTGTTCCATATTTTTGCCTTTTATTGCTAAATCTTGGAACAATTGATCCGGCTTTTGTTGCATCCGGGTAAAGTAATTCGTGAGTTTTTGGGGTTCTTGAAGTAGGGCCGTAAATTCACTAACAGCACCTAAAGCCGTATGGAAACTTGTTTGCATTGTCTGCAAAGGGTTGTTGGGGATCATAGTATTTTGGGTAAGTGGCTTGTTTTTTTATACCAGTCTAGTCGCCTAATCATATATACAGAGAGATGAGAATATTAGATACCTCTCTGTTTCTGTCCTATTGTGTCAAAGGAGTTTTAATTTGTCCTTATAAAATTAGAAATTTTGAAAAAAATGCTTAAAAATGCCTATATAAGTGCATTTTAAGCTTTTCTCTGGTTCAGAGACGCTGTGTCATATACTTTTCTGGTGCCCAGTTCAACCTTTAAGCAACATGAATTAACCTCTTTAGTTTGTCTTGCTCCAGCTAAACATTGCTCAGGTAGAGGTTCCCACCGTAATTACCACAAGAAGTAAATCAATGAAGCAGTAAATTTCTCAAAAGACTTACACCGAAGTTTTACTGAATTATTTACCTTTTGTATTGTATTGATTTGTGTGAATAAATGTTTTAAATCTTTTAGGAATATCCTATGTAATCCAGTAATGTAATGTATGTTAAAAAGGTTTTGCCTTATGTACTATCACTTACTTTAATCAGATTTATGATGAATATTTCAGTAATATCATAGGTTAAGTTTCACATCACAGTTCATATAATCGGCTAGTGATTCTACTGCCTAATTTAAAGCAACGTAAGAGGATATTTGAAAAGTCCTATTCTTGGTAGCAAAACGTTTTAGATCCCTTACCCTTTCCCCAGACATCACAAGCGCCTTTTGGGTTGGCAGACTACTAGCTATCCGCTAACAGAATGAATTCGTTTTGATTAAAATCACTTGCCCTAAACCAGAAAACTCAATGCTGTATCAAAATTTTCAAACTCAAGCCGAGCTAGATTACCAGTACAATCCTAGTGAACTAGGTCTTGATATACCTGGATACATGAATTTGTATGCCGCAAACAGTGCTAAAGTGCGTGAAAAACTACGCTGTCATCTAAATGTTTTTTTTGGTTCTACCGTAGTCGAACATTTAGATATTTTTCCTGCAACGCAACCACAAGCACCAATTTTGGTATTTATCCACGGTGGCTATTGGATAATGTCCGACAGTAAAGATTTTAGCTTTGTCGCCCAAGGTCTTGTAGCTGCCAATGTTACAGTGGTGGTGGTCAACTATGCGTTGTGTCCCAAAGTAACCATTGATGAGATTGTCCGCCAAAATCGTTCAGCGATCGCCTGGATTTATAATAATGCAGAAAGCTTTGGTGCAGACCCCAATCGCATCCATGTAGCTGGTCACTCAGCCGGTGGTCACTTAACTGCGATGCTCATGGCTACAGACTGGAAAAACGACTATGGACTACCAGATGACATCATTAAAGGTGGTTGTGCTATTAGCGGTTTGTTTGATTTGATGCCATTTCCCTACACTTGGCTACAACCCAAAATACAATTTACTTGGGGTGAAGTTCTTCGCAATAGTCCTATCCGCCATCTTCCTGAAAAAGCTGGTTCTCTACTTGTAACTTATGGCGGCAAAGAGACTTCAGAGTTTGAACGACAATCGCTAGATTTTCTGGCTGCATGGAAAGAAAAAGAATTGCCTGGCGAATATTTACCACAGCCTGATGAAAACCATTTTACGATTGTGAATGGTTTTTTAGATAGTGAGAGTCCATTGTGTACGGCTATTTTGAGACAAATAATGGTATTGGAAAAGTAACCCAAACTTTGAAGCTTTAGCTTTTAAGAGCATCAAGATGGGGGGGCTAGCACTGCAATCGTTAAAGTACTGCAACAAATATAATTGTCATAATCAATCCCTGTGGTTAGGGATTAATCTAGCGATCGCTCATACGGAACCGCGATCGCTTTTCTAATGAATCAAGCTGCGATCGCACTACTTCCCACACTCCCCACACTTCCCACACTCCCCACACTTCCCACACTTCCCACACTCCCCACACTTCCCACACTTCCCACACTCCCCACACTCCCGTGCCTGACAGTTTGGCACACTAGCGGAAATTTTTATTTTTGGGTAGTAGAATATTTTGCACAAAGCGATCGCGTCCTGCTGTCTTTGCTTGATATAATGCCCGATCTGCTGCGGCAATCATTGCTTCCAACTCAGAATCTGATTGAGGAATTTCTGTGGTAAACCCGACACTAATAGTTACATGAGGACTAACTTGGGAATTTTCATGAGGTATTGCCAATGTTCGGACAGTTTGGCAAATTTTCTTGGCAACATGAGTCGCCCCTTCGGTGTCTGTGTTTGGTAAAATCACAGCAAATTCTTCCCCACCATAACGGGCAACTAAATCTCCGGGACGTTTAATAATATTTTTGATAGCCTTAGCAATTTCTTGAAGACAGCGATCGCCTACTCGATGCCCATAAGTATCGTTATATAATTTGAAGAAATCAACGTCGCAAAGAATCAGGGAAAGGGGACGTTGATCTCGTTTTAGGCGCTGCCACTCTTGGTTAAAATACTCTTCAAAGCGTCGGCGGTTAGCTATTTGAGTTAATCCATCAATAGTAGCTAATCGCTGCAATTCCAAATTAACGGTTTCCAGTTGTTGTTGTAACTGAGATTGCTGAATCAAGCGTTTTACCCGTTGTCGCAAAACTGGCCAGTGAATCGGTTTGGTAACATAGTCCATTGCTCCCACTGCAAATGCCCGGTCAACTGACTCTTGATCCTCAAGTCCTGTAATCATTAAAACTGGAGTGTGCTTGCTGGAATCAAGAAGTTCTAAGTTAGTGCAACACTCGAACCCATCCATATCCGGCATGATGGCATCAAGAAGTATTATGTCAGGTTGCAGTTCCTTAAAAGCAGTTAAAGCCTCTCTGCCATTTTGAGCTTCCGCTATTTTATAGCCTTCCCGCTCTAAGAAATGCCGAAGTATCATGCGGATAAAAGGCTCATCATCAACAATTAGAACTAAAGATTGGCTTTCTTGAGCAGTAGCTGTCATGGTGTTTCCTTCGCAAGTTCTTTTTCTAAGGCAGTTTTAACTTGTTCATATTCCTGGTATAACTGCGGGAGTAATTCTACGGTGTTTTCTAATTCACTGCTCCGTCCTTGTGCTTCTAAAACCTTGCAAAGCTGTGCTAAAGCGATCGCTCCAATAGAGGCACTGCTAGACTTCAGTTGATGGGCTGCTTTCCATATAGTCTGGGCATCCCGAGTTGCGATCGCAGTGCTAATATCTTGTACCAGTCTCGGTGTCTCTGTAAGATAACACTTAATTAGTTCAGTAAATACAACATGATCGCCTTTGACGATATCCCGTAAGGATTGGAGAATTTTGGCATCAATTTTGGCACTTTTTAATGTCTGGTTTTGCCCTTCTTGGAGAATATTTTGCAAAGGTTGTAATTCTAAGTACATCGCTCGATCTTGTTTGATTATGGAAGTGACTTCAAGACTTCTTTGGCGTGGACATTTGCTGAGTGCCTGAGCTAATTTTTGAAGCTGAATCGGTTTGCTAATGTAGTCATCTATACCAGCAGCAAGACAAATTTCGCGATCGCCTCGCATCGCATTGGCAGTTATCGCAATGATATATGGACGAAAACCAACTTCCCATTCTTGACAGATTCTCTGAGCTGTTTCTAACCCATCCATTTCGGGCATGTGGACATCCATCAACACTAGGTCATAAGGCTGTTTTTGCAAAGCCTTGAGTACTTCTACTCCATTAGTTACGACATCAGCTGAATAACCTATTTTCTCTAGCATCAGTAAGGCAACTTTCTGATTGACAACCGTATCTTCTGCCAAAAGAATGCGTAGTGGCACTGGATGAGCCAAATGCCGATCAACCAAGGGAAAATCAGAAATACTCGCTAGGCTGGGCTGATTTCCTAAAACACGGGTCATAACATCGTAGAGTTGAGACTGTTTGATGGGTTTGCTCAAAGAGACAGCATCAACATCACCAAAGTCAGAGAATGTTTCTCCTCTACCTAAAGAAGTGAGAATCACTAAAGGTAGATTTTGACAACCAGATTGCCTGCGGATTTGACGAGCTAGGGTTATGCCATCCATTGCTGGCATTTCCATATCTAAAATGGCAATATCAAACTGTGTTCCCTGAGCAAGTTGAGCTAACGCTTCTTTCGCAGATTTGGCAATATAAGTTTCCATCTTCCAAGACTCTGCTTGCAAGCTGATAATTTGACAGTTAGTCAGATTGTCATCCACAATCAGCAGGCGCTTTCCCTGAAGCTGCATCGGCGAATTACTAAATTCAGCTTCTGGTACAGCAGACACTTGGGCAGTAATGGTGAAGTAAAATGTTGAACCTTGGGAAGAATAAGGAGATGATAATAATTCTCTACTTTTCCATCTAGGGCTAGGATTGCCACCAACAATCCCTTGGCTTTCCACCCAAAGAGTGCCCCCCATCATCTTAGTAAGCCGCTTGCTAATGACTAGTCCTAGCCCTGTGCCGCCATATCTTCGAGTCATGGAGACATCAGCCTGAGTGAAGGGATGAAATAACCGCTCTATCTTCTCTGGTGTGATGCCAATACCTGTATCTTTGATGGCAAATTGAATTTGGATTGGGGACTCGGAAGAGGGGGAAGGGTTTAGAAAAGAGGAATTTTCCCCCTGCTCCTTTGCTCCCCTGCTCTCCACAGTCCGCAGCCGATCGCCAATCCCCAGTTCAACAGAGAGTACCACTTCTCCATGTTCGGTAAACTTAATGGCGTTGTTGAGGAGATTCATTAAGACTTGCCGCAGACGTGTCATATCGCCAACGATCTGAGTCGGAACTTGCGGTTGGATTAGGTAAACTAATTCGATATCTTTTTGGGCAGCTTTCGGGGCTAATAAAGAAATAGCCTGTTCCACACAAGCTCTCAAATCAAAAGGCTGTTCTTCTAATTCCAGCTTTCCTGACTCAATTTTGGAGAAATCTAGAATGTCGTTGATAATGGTGAGCAAAGCATCTCCGCTACTGCGAACTGTTTCTACAAAGTCTTGCTGTTGAGGGGTGAGGTCAGTATCCAGCAGGAGATCGGTCATGCCAATAACAGCATTCATTGGAGTCCGAATTTCATGGCTCATCATTGCTAAAAACTCACTTTTTGCCCGATTTGCGGCTTCAGCCTGACGTTTTGCCTGCTCCAAGGCAAAGTTTTTCAAGGTAAGTTCTTCCCGTCGGCGGGTTTCTTGTTCTAGTAAGTGAGCCTGTGCTAGAGCAATACCCAGTTGAGCCGCCACTGCTTCTAGTAATTCGATTTCGTCTGGTGTCCACTGGCGAAAATAGCTGCATTGATGTAATCCGATCGCACCATTGGGTTCTCCTTGGTATGAGGTGCGGATTGACAGCATAGATTTCAGCTTAATTTTTCGGCAGATAGGTTCAGCCGCCTTAAGTAAAGGATCAGCATACACATCAGGAGAGGCGATCGCACTTTCTTGTGCCATCATTTTCTCTGCATGAGGATTATTAGTAATGGGGACTTCCAATCCCAACACTGAGCAAGGACTGGAAAGTGTATTATACTGTACTACTAAAGGAATTTTCGGAATAGGGTCGCAAACATAAGAATGAATCAGACAGCGATCGACTTTAAACGCTTGTCCAATTTGGGTAGCAGCTGTCTCAAAGATTTTTCTAGTATCAAGACTTTGACGAATTTCTTGAGTAATTTGTTCAAGTAGTAGGGTGCGATGCAATTGGCGTTGCAATGCTTCTTTAGCTCGTTTGTTTTCGGTAATATCTTTATTTATGCCAACAGTAGCAACAGTTTCTCCCTGTTCATCCTGTAAAGAGACTACAGTTGTTTCGCAAATCCTCTCACTGCCATCTTTACCAAGAAAGTGTATTTCCCCTGACCAGCGTCCTTGCTGGTTGACTGTTTCGAGAATTTTGGTGCTTAATGTTGCGGCTACTTCCGGTTGATGCAAAATACTGATATGTTTAGCCAAAATCTCAGCTTTAGTATAGCCAAACATACTTTGGGCAGCAGGATTCCAGTCAATAATATTTCCGGTTAAATTTGTGATAATTACGCCATCATTCATGTTTTCAAAAGTGAGAGCTTGCCGATGCAGGCTGGCTTCGGCTTGCTTGCGGTGGCTAATATCTGTCTGAATTCCAATAAAGTGGCTTAACTTACCATTTTCGTCATGAATAGGAGAAATGCTCAATTCATTCCAGAATAAGATACCATCTTTGCTATAGTTATAGTTACGGAGAATAACTTTACAACTTGTTCCAGCTTGAATACATGAGCGCAGTTCATTGAGTGCTGATTGCTGTATGTCTGCGCCTTCCAAAAATTTACAGTTTTGCCCAATCACATCAGTAGCGCTGTAGCCTGTTATTTGTTCAAAGGCGGAGTTGACGTAAATTACTGGATTATAGGGAAGTCTAGCATCGGCAATGATGATTCCATCATTGGTAGCAGCAAGTGCCTTCTCCTTCAGCCTCAAGGTTTCTTCAATCTGCTTTAAATCACTAATATCAAACATAAACCCTTTGAGTGTAGTAGGAGTTTCTGCTTCTTCAACTACCCTAACAACGTCTCGCAGCCAAACAACTCGCCCATCGGCTGCTAGCATCCGGTATTCCAATTCGTGATTCTCGTACCTAGCAGTTGCTTCTTGACGAAAACGAACGGATTTTTCCCGATCATCTGGATGTAGATGATTGTACCAAAAATTTTTTTCGTACCATTCGGCGATCGCATAATTTAGCAAGTCTACTGCTTGCGGCCCAACGTAGGTAAATCGACCAGTTTTCAAGTCTAATTCCCAAGGGATGACTTTCACAGTTTCCAGTAACTGATGCAGACGCTTCTCACTGCAACGAAGGGCAAGTTCTATTTGTTTCTGTTCAAAAATCTTGTGAGTTAAATCCTGATTTATTGCTTTTATCGCCAGGACAAAACAGATTGGTAATATCAGCGTGACAACCAATAACCCTGTAATCAATACTACTTGTGTTAATAACCTTGGAGTCGGAATTGAAACTATCTGGCAGAGTAAAAATACAGAGATTGAAAAGAAAATCCCCAGCAATAAAGCTAGTAATTTTCGTTTTTGGAAAAATATCACAGCTTTTAACCAGTGATATCGGCGCTGTTTGACCACTTATGAACCCTCAAGCACTTTCTTTCAGGGCTTATTACACTAACCTTCACTTTTAAGTAATTTAAAATATCAATAGCAAGGGGGCAATTACGGATTTTTTTAAGTAATTAGGACTTACGCATTAGGTGATTTACAAAAATAAATATATCGATGCCGTTGGTTTCGAATTCGCTCAACCAACTGATAGATCGAGAGTTGAGCGAAGTCGAAACTCGCCAACACAGGTATTTTCTTTGTCGGAAATCACCTTAGTAGGAAAGACCAAGTATAGATGATTTGAAAAACCACATCCGTCGTAAGGGCAATTCATGAATTGTTCCTACAACGCAGGTCTATTTACCATCAATGATTAATATAAATCTGAAACGACGTATTAACGTTAATTCACAACATGGCTCTTTTGTAAAGTACGTAATTCCTAGTAATATATTTGTATATAATATAATCGTAAAAAAAATAATAACTTCTGTTTCTAATTAAGTAAGTAGGCGAGAATAATCAAAGTAGGGCAAAAAGAGATTAAGAGCAAGGGTTAAAGGGATTGGATTTTCCTCTTAACCCTTCGCTTTTCACCACAAGAATGTAAACAGATACTAATGAACAGAGTAAGGACAAAGCACCCCCTACGCAAACACAATCTAGAACGAAAATTTCTTTCTCTGTTCCCTATTTTCAAAATAGGTCTATTGCCGAAATTTGTACTTTAAATCACAGATGCTTCGCGTTGGCAATCAAAAACAACCATATATGAAGCATTTGGTATTTCCTGGGGTAGGTGTCGCATATAGCCATCGGCATCAGAACGGCTGCGGAAGCGAGCAACAATTTCCCGTTGCGTATTAGGAAGCTGACGAGCGATCGCCCAAGAATTGAGGCGTTCTTTATAAGCAATAGGCTGATTGTCTGATTTAGAAGCTTGGTTAACCGTATTTTCTGGCATAATGATGTTATCCGTATGAAGTTTAATGAAGGACGTTAATTAGTTTCTAGGTAGGAATGCACTAACGCTTTTTTTTATGCTGCTGCCACCTTGTTATTCGATTATTAATAAGTTGTCAACACTTAGCGCTAAATTTGAGACTAACTAAGTTGTAATTTTCAGGTAGCTATGAATCTCAAAGCCTTAATTTGCAACTGTTTTCAGCACCAAAAAATCTTCAAGCAGAAGGTTTGCCAAATATTGGGTTTTCATGATTTATTTGCATACGCAGAAAGAAAACCAGTATCAGTGGTAAACTTAACGCTAATGTCTTAAAAGAGACTATCAAAAGCTCATTTGAGAATAAATATTAAGTTCCCTTGATAAAATTATAGTTATCATAATGGAAACACCATTTGTAACATCAATCATTCAAAAAGTAGCAGAAGAAATAGGGGCAGTAGTTTTAGTAGATCCAGAATGCACCTTTGTGGGACTGATTACCTTTAAAAATGGGAATAAAACTTTTTTTAGGAATACCAGATTTAGTATTAATTCTTCGGGTTCAACAGCAATAGCAAAAGATAAAAGTGTTTCCAGCTTTTTTTTGAATAATTTTGGCTACAAAGTTACCGAAGGAAAAACATTTTTTAGTGCAGAATTATGCGAAGAAATAGCTAATGTCAGAAATATAGATCAAGGATTCTATTATGCCAAGGAGTTGGGATTCCCTGTAATTGTCAAGCCAATTAATCTCAGTCAAGGAATATTTGTTACCAAGATTCACAATAAGCAAGAATATTATCAAATAGCCAAGAAAATCTTGCAAAAAGTCTCAGGCTTTATTGTAGAACGATTTTACAGTGGCAATGATTATAGAATTGTAGTACTTGATGATGAAGTAGTTTCGGCATATCAAAGAATTCCCCTATTTATAACCGGGGATGGTCAGTCTAATGTTTTAGAGCTTATGCAACAGAAGCAAGAAAATTTTATCAAAAACGGTAGAAAAGAAATTATAGATTTTGAAGATTACAGAATTAAAAAAAACTTGCGAAGACGGAAGCTAAATTTTAGTAGTGTGATCCCTAAAAATAATATTGTATATCTTTTAGATAATGCAAATTTATCGACTGGAGGTGAGGCAGTAGACTTTACAGAAAGCATTCATCCTGATTTTCAAAAACTCGCAGTAAGTATTACCAAAGATATGCAACTAAGATTAGCAGGTGTGGACATTCTTGCTAATGATATAACCTCACCAATAGTAGATTATACAATCCTTGAAGTAAATGGCGCTCCTAGCTTAAGCCACTATGCGTCATTTGGTGAAGTTCAGACCAAAAGAGTAGAAAATCTATATCTCAAAATTCTCAAAATACTTGAAAACGAAAATAACAGAGAAAAGCATTGATTTTGCTTGGAGGCGCAGCAATCCCTACTGCTATAGGAATCCGCTTTGATTTTTGTTAGCGCAACTATACTTGCTTGCGTTGAGAGTCAAGAGGCAAGAAGGATTTTTGAGTTGTACTGAGTTTTTCAAAAATCAAATATGAGTCCTATCTCTATTTATCTATTCACCAATTCTTATCTAGTAGAGATTCAAATTCAGCTTGTAAGGCGGTTATATCCGCTAATCTTGTAACTAGTAAATTATCTTTACCAGCATTACTTAAGCGTACTTTCCAATAACTAATACTGTCTGAGTTGTTCAACCAAAACTGAATCACGGTATCTACCACTTGATCTAAATTCCAACCCCACTTCGCTGGAACGGATTCTACCGATTCTAGAAAGGTATCTAGTGTACACGTGTACATCCCCAAGTATTCCACACCTTGGTGGGGTGGTTTTTGCTCATTTTGCTGTTGGTGATTAAAAAACTGCAAAAGTGGAGATACTCCTACAATATCAAAAGTGTATTTCATGCTAGTACTCCGGGTTATAAATTACTTGCAGGAAGCTTTACTTTTTCTCTATTATAATCCTTATAACCTAACTTAAGCATCTACAAAAAGTATACTTTTGATTTATGTCACAGGTATTAAAGTTCAATAAAAAATTAGCACTAGCTAGCCTTGAGTGCTAAATTATAGGTGTTAAAATTCAATAAAAACTTAGCACTATCAAGCCTTGAGTGCTAAGTTTGTTTAATAGTTTGATTTATTATTAAATAGTTTCAGGTATTAATTAAGGAAAGCATATATTTTTAATAATTATTTAATCAATTCCCTTGTGAATTGTAAAGGCTTTATGCTTCCTAATCCTTATTGAAAAAGAGGGAATTAGAGCTAGCCTTTTTAAGGGTAGCCAGTCGTGTACATATTTACCCCATTGAGCGAACTACTATAGGTCGGAAGGATAGGTATGTGGTGAAATTTTATGTTTTACTACCAGTTAAAGATACGAATATTGTGAAAGTTAATCACGTCAATTTCTACACTTTGAAGATAATTTGCTAATTTGAGATCATCAGTTAGCTCATCAGGGTAAGCATTACTCACCCAAATAACCGTCTTCAGCGCAGCTCAATACGCCGTTACAATAGTACCACTACAAGGATTATGCCGAAATTAGTGATATTATGACGACTGCTACAACTGTAAAAACTGAGTATGAAGCGATTATTGGTCTAGAAACCCATTGTCAGTTGAGTACCAAGACCAAAATTTTCTCTAATAGCTCTACGGCATTTGGCGCTGACCCAAATACTAACATTGACCCGGTTTGTATGGGTTTACCTGGGGTCTTACCTGTACTTAATGAAAAAGTATTAGAATACGCTGTCAAAACTGGTTTGGCACTGAATTGTCAAATTGCTAGATATAGTAAGTTTGACCGGAAACAGTATTTTTATCCTGACTTACCAAAAAATTACCAAATTTCTCAATATGATCTACCGATCGCAGAACATGGTTGGTTAGAAATTGAGTTGGTAGATGCTGAGGGGAATCCCACCCGTAAACGTATTGGTATTACACGTCTGCACATGGAAGAAGATGCAGGAAAATTGGTACACGCAGGTAGCGATCGCCTTTCCGGTTCTTCTTATTCTCTGGTAGACTACAATCGCGCAGGTATACCGTTAGTCGAAATTGTCTCAGAACCTGATTTGCGTTCTGGATTAGAAGCTGCTGAATATGCCGAAGAGTTGCGCCGGATTGTGCGCTATCTCGGCGTGAGTGATGGCAATATGCAAGAAGGATCTCTGCGCTGCGATGTCAACATCTCTGTGCGTCCAGTGGGACGAAAAGAATTTGGCACCAAGGTAGAAATTAAAAATATGAACTCCTTCAGCGCCATCCAACGAGCAATTGACTACGAAATTGAGCGCCAAATCGCCGCTATCGAAGCAGGCGATCGCATCATCCAAGAGACTCGGCTATGGGAAGAAGGCGCTCAACGTACAATTAGTATGCGGGTGAAGGAAGGTTCTAGCGATTATCGCTACTTCCCCGAACCAGATTTAGCACCAATTGAGGTGACGGATTCAGAATTAGAGAAGTGGCGCAGCGAATTACCAGAATTACCAGCCCAAAAACGTCATCATTATGAAAGTGAGTTGGGACTTTCGGCTTACGATGCGCGAGTGTTGACAGAAGATCGTCCAGTAACGGAATATTTTGAAACTGCGATCGCATCTGGAGCAAATCCCAAAGCTGCTGCAAACTGGATTACTCAAGATATCGCCGCCTACCTTAATAAGCAAAAACTAAGTATTACTCAAATCGGGCTGACTCCTACCAATTTAGCTGAGATCATTACTCGCATTGAAACGGGCAAAATTAGCAATGCTCAAGCTAAAGAAAAGTTGCCAGATTTGCTAAATGGGATTTCTCCTGAAAAAGCTTTTGCAGGTCAAGAGTTAATCACCGATCCTAGTGTACTAGAACCCATCGTTGATGAAGTCATAGCCGCCAATCCCAAAGAACTAGAAAAGTATCGCAACGGTAACACCAATCTCAAAGGCTTTTTTGTTGGACAAGTTTTGAAAAAAACAGCCAAACGTGCTGATCCTAAGCTGACTAACGAATTGGTAGAAAAGAAACTGAACGACTAGTACCGCGAGGCGGAAGTGAAAAATCAAAAGTCAAAAGAATTGTATTCCGAGCTTCTTGCACCATTTGAAATGGTATGTTTATTTCCGCCGTATTGTACTAGTAGTCTATCAAATCAAGTTTGCTGGGTAAGGGATGTAGCGTAGGTGAGCAGAGGGGAAGTTGCACTAAATCTTTCCCCCATGCCCCATGCTCAATTCCCAATGCCCAACTAAGTATTTTCCCGGTCTTCTTCACAGAATCTTCATATAAAAACTGGTGACAACCCGCATACATAAAATGATATGCTGTGGTAAGTAGATGCACCCTGATGATCTGGAGAGCTGCCTTAGTAGCTCTCTTTTTTATTTGTTTATGTGGTATTTACGCATAACTTTTGAGCATTCTTAAAAAGAATTTAAATAAATAAGTATTAACCCTTAGTACAGAAATAATTTATTTTAGTAAGCAAATACACCGTGATGATTTGATCCAACCTATTCGCTTTGCTCAGGCTTCACCGGTGGTTTAACTTCAGTAGATTTTGAAGAACGTGAATTTGATTCACTAACAGATTCAATCCAACTATTAGTAGCACTCTGAATAATTTCTTGTTTTACCTTTGGCGCAGTTTCTGGATCAAGCTGTTCTGTAGCCGAGAGTAATATCTCCAATTGGCGCACATTATACAATTCTTTATGATATCGATCCATGCGTTCATTTGCTGCTTTCCCACGGTCGAACGCTAACACGGTAACTGCTTGTAACAATACACCAACCAAGGTAGCAATACCACTTCCACCAGTAAAAGCTTGGGAGGTTTTGTCGTTCTTGGCTATTAAATTAGATACACCATAGAATATAAGTATAAGTCCAGCAAGTGAAGTGCATATTGAGATTCCAAAACTTATATTTGCCTGTTTTCGAGCATCTTTGTAGTTATGATCAATGTTCGCAGTAAGCTCAGATGTATTCTTAGAAAGTTTCTGCTTTAATATCTCAGATTGTTTAGCATTAGTATAAGCTAATGCTATCTGATTAGCATATACCTGATATATAGCTTTATCTTCTTCTGAAAGCTCTTTTTCAAATGGTTTTGAAAAGAGTATCCACATGACACCGATCTTCTCATATCGAGAGGAGAAGGGAACGCATAATCCACAAGCAATAACTGATTCATTTATTTGCTTTTGATCAGATTTGTTTACATTTATGGACTTAAGAAGAAATTTGATTTTAGATACATGAATCTTTTTTTTGTCATCATACACTCCGGCTTTTTGCTCATAATAAACTTGCAGAGATACTTCTTTCAAAGCATTAATTTTATTGCTGCTAACATTCAGAGGAACAATGTCTTTAATCAAAATTTCCGATTTACCGTTTTGTTTTTGAATTGGAAAAACAATAACTTCATTAGCTCCAACGGCTTCTCGAGTTTGCCAAACTGCATTTTGCAACATATCTTGAGGATGCGGCGATTCAATTATCTTTTGTAAAGAGCGTTGAAGCCCAATTAATATATTCTTCTGACGGCTGACAGATTCAACAAGATTTTTCTTTTGAAATGCAATTGCAACTTGTCTTGCAAAATGTTCAATAACTTCTCTGTGTACCTCAGTAAAAGCATAGGGTTCTTCATGCTCAAGGTTAATTACACCAATTATCTTGTCAACACCTATTATAGGAACCACAAGCTCTGAGCGAGTTTCTTTTCTAAAGAGAATATATTCCTGCCAATATTCAGAATTTTTGCTTTCTTCTTCGTGAAGATCAGCAATAAGAATGGTTTTCCGTTGCTTGACCGCAAGTTTTGTAATTCCTATTTTGTTTTTATTTATAATATTTTCATTATCACCATGAAATTCATTTAATTCAGCTAAAATAGATTCTGGCCAGGCAGCCTTGTAGTCAAGATTGCTGTCATCAGTCAAGAGAGCTAGATAGCTAAAACTTGGAGCTACCAGCGAATAAGCATAACATACAATATCTCTTAGCAGCAGGGCTGGATCGTCTCTTGTAGCTATAACCTCAATAGCACTAGCAAGATCCGTGTTGGCTTTAGTCCAAGTTAGTCTTTCAGACAAAAACTCTTGATGATAAATTGTGCTGGCGGCTTGGCTTGCAAACAACTCAAGTGCGAATTTTTCAACTTCAGAAAAGGGGATTTCCGAATATTTATTTAGATATAAAGCCCCAATAAGACGCTGTTTTTCTTCTTCATCTTTAATCATCAAAGGAACAACTATTTGATACTTAATTCCTAAATTGATTAATTCTTCTTGAATACAGTTAAAGTTTCCAAAGCTTTCGGAAAACTCCGTTGTCTTCTTTTCTCGAATTACCACATCTGTAGTGCCGCTTCCATCCAAGCGGGGAGTTTGCGGCTTATCATTTTCAGGAAAAGTATAAGACTCACCTTTGACTCTATAAGTTTCCTCACCATTTGGTAATGTTGCGGAATATTCTAACCGATGAATAACTGCCGCCCTAGCACTGGTGACTTTTAATGCGTGTTCACAAATTTTTTTGAGTAAATTTGTCTTGTTTGTCTTGTTTTTATCGAGTACAAGATCATTCATCTTGCTGCTGATATCGTTCGAGTACTCTAAAGTCATTGTACGTTCAATAATAGTTGCCGTACTTTGTGCAACGGTTTCAACAAGATCACGATCATAAATAGTAAAGTGATCTTTCTTTTCCTTATAGCAATTAATTACACCAATCATCCGGTTGGACTGGCTAACCTCGTTTGCATCTATATAAGGTATTACAGGCACTGCCAGCATAGAAAGATTGCTACCTGTAAAGTGCAAAGTTGGTTCAAACTCTGCATTTTCTGCCGCATTTGGTATAATTCTACTCTTACCATCTGTTAACACACAGCCGACGATTCCTTCTCCTTTCTTGAAACGTCTTTTAAATCTTCCCGATTGTTCTTCAAATTCTTTTGAGTCATTGGCTGCAACCCATTTTTCAAGAAAAGTTTCGCTAACATCAATAGAAGAGGAAACGTTAAAATACGTACAATTATCACATTTAAGTTCATCCCTTAGCTTCACAAGTATTTGACGCATCAGAGCCTTACTCTTTAGGTCATCTCCGATTTCACGTGTAATTTCTCTAACTACCCTGGCATTTCTTTCCTGTAAAAAGTCTACGATCGTATCTGCAAGAATTTCACTATAGCCTTTAAGAAACTTAACCAGTTTGTCTTTATATCGTGCATAATGACCTGGAGTTTTGTGATCGAGAGTAATAATGGCTATACTTTTATTTTGACGTTTTGCAGCAAAACCAACCCAAGAATTAATATCATTTGTTGCATCCTCATTTTCCCAACCCAGGTTATGTAATTTCTCTGGATGATTATCACGTAAATTCTTAAGGTCATCTATGATAAGTACGCCCTTTTCATTGACATTCTTGATCAAATTATCTTCATTAATTACTTTGAGAAGTTGTCGATCTGGGTTTGAACGAAGACCATCATATTTTAATAAATATCTTTCACTAGTTTTATTATCAATTAATGATATTGTAGCTCTGTCGTATCCAACTATGGGATTAGTTTTCAACTCTAGGAAAACATTTTCTACCATTTCCTCAAAATCAAAATCTTGCTCTTGAAGAAAGTCTTTTTTAAACTTGAGCAAAGATTTAAAGTTTTTCATTTCTAAGCCTATTGATTCAATATAGGCTTCGAGAACATAGGAATTGAAAGGACAAGCAAATGCGTATATCCCTCCTAACATCGCATCACGAGCTTTTTCTTGAATGGTTTCATTGAAGCCAAATACAACAATAATTCCTAGATACTCAAATTCTTTCTGTTGATCTTTGAAGTTGACTAATTCATCCCAGATATGCGAATTTTCAGCATCAATCCACACAAAAAAAACATCCCATGCTAAATCAAAAGCATTAAAGCCTATAAGCTTTTCTTTTGCCGTTTCAAGTGAGTTTGTTTCTTCGATTTCTATTTTGGGAATTGCTCTAATATGTTTTAAAGTGTCCTCACGATTTTGTCGAAACTCATCATTCCCATTTGATAGATTGAGAAATAGAAGTTTAATTTCTTTGATTTGATTGTTCATTTTAAATTCTCCATAAATTAAAGATTAATGAAGATTGATGATATTAGAGCCTTGTTCGCTTAATTTTCATCAACATAAACCTAAAGCCGAACATCAATTTAATTTGTAAGATTATAAATAGTCTATTATGTTAAGTACACGCTGTGCATAAGCATGAATATGAGCAACTCCTACAGCATTCGGAGTGTCAAAATTCGTAACGGTGCGAGGTTCGGGCTACCAGCCGAATTTTATCGGAGGTATCCTCAGTTTACTAATGTAGATGGCTGGATAGAGCTATTGTCGCTGGATACTGTAATTTTGCAGACTATTTTTTCTCATAAGAGCGCAATACAGGGTAAAATTTACCCTCAAAACTTTAAACTATTGAGAGGTTGTTCAAATCCCTTAATAGTTTAGAGTGAAGAATAATGGCAGATTGGCAAAAAATAACGGGTGGCATCACCGCACCAAGGGGGTATCAGGCGGCGGGAATAACCGCAGGGTTGAAACCTTCGGGGTTGCCGGATTTAGCTTTGATATTCTCAGAGGTGGAAGCGATCGCAGCTGGTGTATTCACCACCAGTCAAGTTAAAGCTGCCTGTGTAGAATATTGTCGCCAACGCTTGCAAGCGAAACCTAGCGTTCGAGCCATCCTTTGCAACGCTGGACAAGCAAATGCCGCTACAGGTAATCAAGGCTACCTTGACGCTCTAGAGTCTGCTATGGCAATAGCCCAAGCTCTGAACATCTCATCTGAATCTGTGTTATTGGCTTCCACTGGCGTAATTGGTCAAAGAATTAAGATGGATGCCTTGCGAAGTGGGATTCCCAAGGTTGTAGCAGCACTATCAGAAACAGGTTCGGATGCCGCGGCCGGAGCGATTATCACTACAGACTTGGTAACAAAATCTATTGCTTTAGAGACAACTGTAGGCGATCGCCCGGTACGAATTGGTGGTATTGCCAAAGGTTCCGGCATGATTCACCCCAACATGGCAACTATGTTGGCATTTGTTACTTGTGATGCTGTAGTTTCCCCAGCCCTGTGGCAGCAGATGTTAGCAAGGGCGGCAGATAGAAGCTTTAATTCCATTACCGTGGATGGCGATACTAGTACCAATGACAGCTTAATCGCTTTGGCAAACGGTCAATCTCGTACCCCAGCAATTATAGAATGGGGCGCAGAGGCAGAGAAATTAGAGGCGATGTTAACAGCAGTTTGCCAGCATTTAGCCAAAGCGATCGCTCGTGATGGTGAAGGCGCAACTTGTTTAATTGAAGTGGAAGTAACAGGGGCCCATGATGAAATTTCAGCCCGACAAATAGCCAAAACTATCGCTGGTTCATCCTTAGTTAAATCTGCAATCTTTGGACGTGATCCAAATTGGGGACGCATCGCCGCCGCCGCCGGACGTGCAGGTATACCCTTTGAGCAAGAAAACCTGCAAATTAAGTTAGGGGATTTCTTAATGTTAGAAAATGGGCAACCTCTGCAATTTGACCGTGCAGCAGCGAGTGCTTATTTGAAAAAAGCAGGCGTTGATTCTTCCCTCCCCAAAGACTTCGTTGCTACCAATAATAGTAATGATTTATCCTTTGATAGAAACACTATCAAGGCCCAACGAGTAGATAATCCGGTGATCATTGCAGTCAGCGTTGGCAATGGTCATGGTTCAGGTAAAGCTTGGGGTTGTGATTTGAGTTACGACTACGTGAGGATTAACGCCGAATATACTACCTAAACGGCTCACGTCTATTTACTAGGTTGAGATAACCATAACTAATTATTTGGACATGATATAGCAATCCGTGCAGGAGTTACGAACAAAAAGATCCCCGACTTCTTCAAGAAGTCGGGGATCTGAGCTTTTCGTCGAGAGCAAATTAAACAGGATTGCTATACAAATCATAATTTAAATATAATAGTCTGCATCAATAAAAACTTATATATGACTAATTGCGGCTAAAGAGAAAGTTATAAAATAAGCGAAAACAGTAAATCATAGTGTAAATATAATAGTCTCCATAAACAAGAGTTTATATATTAGAAATTATTACTATAGTTAAGGAAAATAGATAAATTTTTACTTATACATCCAATCTAATATTTGTTTAATAATTCGAGGCTGCGAGTGAACTAATTTTGCTTCAAAGGCTGTAAACTGATTTCAACAAGGTGAATGATGTCTCTGCGTCACACTAGACCAGAGCCAATAAATTAGCCGAGTTTTTATATAAGTAGCCGTGTCATTGATGAAATGGCTGCGTTTACATTGCCAAATATAGCTTAATCATTAGTACGCAATAAGCACAATGTTTTTTGCCTAATTTGCCATAGCTATAAAATATAACATTTACGTTTTCAGGAGATATTATGACAGAATTTTTTAATCAAATTTCCCGTCGCAAATTCATTTTCACAGCCGGAGCATCAGCGAGTGCTGTATTCTTAAAAGGCTGTTTGGGTAATCCCCCTGATAACCTCACTGGTGGAAGCACTCAAACACAACCAACTGCTCAATCGGTTGCTAATATTAGTTCCGAACAAGCACCAGAGACTACTACAGTCAAGCTAGGATATATTCCCATTGTAGAAGCGGCTCCTTTAATTATTGCTAAAGAAAAAGGATTTTTTGCAAAGTATGGCATGACTGATGTTGGTCTTTCCAAACAAGCTTCTTGGGGTGCAGCCAGAGACAACGTAGAAATTGGTTCTGCCGGTGGTGGTATAGATGGCGGTCAATGGCAGATGCCAATGCCACATTTAATTTCAGAAGGTTTAATCACCAAGGGAAATAAAAAAATTCCCATGTATGTCTTATGTCAATTAATTACACATGGAAATGGAATTGCGATCGCCAGCAAGCACCAAGGCAAAGGTATTAGCTTACAACTCGCCGGCGCTAAGTCTTTATTTAAGGAATTAAAATCTTCAACACCCTTCACTGCTGCATTCACTTTTCCCCATGTCAACCAAGATTTGTGGATTCGCTACTGGTTAGCAGCAGGCGGCTTAGATCCAGATGCAGATGTCAAGTTGCTCACAGTACCTGCGGCGCAAACTGTAGCCAACATGAAAACAGGAACAATGGATGCCTTTAGTACAGGCGACCCCTGGCCTTATCGCCTTGTTCAAGACAAGATTGGCTACGTAGCAGCATTAACCGCAGAAATTTGGAAAAATCATCCTGAAGAATATCTTGCCATGAGAGGCGATTGGGTTGATAAAAATCCCAAGGCTACCAAAGCAATTTTAAAAGGAATTATGGAAGCCCAGCAGTGGTTAGATAATTTTGACAATCGCAAAGAAGCGGCTCAAATTCTAGCTGGACGAAATTATTTCAATCTTCCTTCACCGGAAATTCTGGCAGATCCATACCAAGGGAAGTATGACATGGGTGATGGTCGCAAAATTGATGATAAATCAATGGCGGCTTACTACTGGAAAGATGAAAAAGGTAGTGTTTCCTATCCATATAAGAGTCACGATTTATGGTTCATAGTTGAAAACGTTCGCTGGGGATTCTTGCCAAAAGATTATCTAGAC
Source organism: Nostoc sp. (assembly GCF_036917775.1). Classification (GTDB taxonomy): domain Bacteria; phylum Cyanobacteriota; class Cyanobacteriia; order Cyanobacteriales; family Nostocaceae; genus Nostoc. Next base: position 21,149 of record NZ_JBALEQ010000076.1, on the reverse strand, counting down.
AATAATGCTGCCAAAGCTAAGGAACTGATTAACAAAGTCAACCGCGAAGATATTTGGAAAGAAGCTGCCAAAGAAGCTGGGATTGCTGCTGCTGATATTCCCACAAATACATCCCGTGGTGTAGAAGAGTTTTTTGATGGCATCAAATTTGACCCCGAAAAGCCAGAAGAATATTTGAAGAGTTTGAAAATCAAAAAGGTCAGTGTTTAGTCATTGGTCATTAGTCATTGGTCATTGGTCATTAGTTATTTGCAAAGGACAAATGACAAAGGACAAATAAAAAATAAAATTTGAGGAGAATACAGCATCATGACAATAGCTCAAAAACGCCCTGCAAGCCCTAGATTGAGTAATGGCTTTATATCCAGCCTGAAAAAGCAATTTCCTGACCTGATACCACCAGCGATCGCGATCGCAATTTTCCTGACTATTTGGCAACTCTTCTCTTGGACTCCGGGCGCTACATTACCAGGGCCAATACAAGTTGTTCAAGATACTTGGATTCTCATTTTCTGGCCCTTTTATGACCGGGGTGGGCTTGATAAAGGTTTATTTTGGCAGATTCTCGCTAGTTTACAACGGGTTGCGATCAGTTATACCTTAGCTGCGATCGTTGGTATTGGTTTGGGCATTTTAATTGGTGTCAATAAAACCATGTCCAAAGCTTTAGACCCCATCTTTCAACTACTGCGGACAGTACCACCTCTAGCTTGGGTTCCGATTTCTTTAGCAGCTTTACGACAAAACGAACCAGCCGCCTTATTCGTAATCTTCATCACCGCCATTTGGCCCATCTTAATTAACACTGCTGTCGGCGTAACCCAAATTCCCCAAGATTACAACAACGTCGCCAAAGTTCTGCAACTTAGCCGCAAAGAATATTTCACTAACATTTTGATTCCGGCAGCATTACCCTACATCTTTACCGGCTTGAGAATTGCGATCGGTTTAGCTTGGTTAGCAATTATCGCCGCCGAAATCGTCATGTCCGGTATTGTCGGCATCGGTTTCTTTATCTGGGATGCCTATCAAAATAACAACGTCAGCGAAGTAATTTTAGCTCTAGTTTACATCGGTGTTGTTGGGTTGCTCCTAGATAAAGCGATGGGTTGGCTGCAAAACAAGATTTTACCAGCAGAACAGAAATAGTCATTGGTCATTGGTCATTAGTCATTTGTAAAAAACTAAGGGCTAGGGACTGTTTTAAAACTCGAAGATCCCCCCTAACCCCCCTTAAAAAGGGGGGAAAAGAAACTCTAAAAACCTGCCTTAAAAAGGGGAGAAAAGAAACTCTAAAAGCCCCCCTTTTTAAGGGGGGTTGGGGGGATCTTCAAAGACTAGGGTGCTTAAAGAGAGGTTTGAAAACACGGACTAATGACCACGTACTAAGGGCTAATGGCGAAAGAAAAAAGACTAATGACAAAAGACTAATGACAAAGGACAAATGAGTATGTTTGTAGCTGTTGATCAAATTGAAAAAGTTTTTGAATTAACTGGTGGTGGCAAATATATCGCCCTTAAAGGAATCGACCTCCAAATTAAAAAAGGAGAATTCGTTTCTTTGATTGGTCACTCCGGTTGCGGCAAATCCACCTTATTAAATATGATTGCGGGTTTGGATTTGCCCACTGAAGGACTTGTCACTCTCGAAGGACAAAAAATCACCAAACCCGGCCCAGACAGAATGGTGGTGTTCCAAAATTATTCCTTATTACCTTGGCGAACGGTAAGAGAAAATATTGCCCTCGCTGTGGACTCGGTAATGAAGGGTATATCCGCCGAGGAACGCAACGCTATCATCGAAAAACATATTAATATGGTGGGTTTGCGTCCCCATGCTGACAAACAGCCGGGAATGTTATCAGGTGGACAAAAGCAGCGAGTTGCGATCGCCCGCGCCTTAGCAATTCGTCCCAAATTACTCTTGCTAGATGAACCTTTTGGTGCATTAGACGCACTCACACGCGGCAATTTGCAAGAACAACTCATGCAAATCTGCGAAGAAAATCAAGTTACCGCCGTGATGGTTACACATGATGTAGATGAAGCAGTGCTGTTATCTGACAGAATCGTGATGCTAACCAACGGCCCCGAATCTAAAATCGGCGACATTTTAGAAGTGGATATTCCCAGACCCCGCAAGCGGATGGAAGTCGTAGAACATCCTAGCTACTACAGCTTGCGGAGTGAGATGATTTACTTCCTCAATCAGCAAAAACGAATCAAAAAAATTCGAGCGCGGAAAACTGCCGACGTTGCCCGTCATGGATTAGAAAAAGTTAACCTAGAAATTGGCTTTTTACCTCTGACAGCTTGCGCCCCTTTAGCAGTTGCTAAAGAAAAAGGCTTCTTTCTCAAACATGGTTTAGATGAAGTTAACCTGGTGCGGGAAAGTAGCTGGCGGGGTATAGAAGATGGCATAAGTGGTGGTTACTTAGATGCGGCTCAAATGCCTTCAGGGATGCCGATGTGGTTAACTTTGGGAGGACATAATAACCAACCTCTGCCCGTTGTCACCGCCCTTACCATGACTCGCAACGGTAACGCCATCACCTTGGCAAAACGCTTTCTCGACCAAGGTGTACAAACCTTATCAGACTTCAAAAGATACCTGCTTCGCACCCGTGATCAACGGCACACAATGGGAGTAGTACACGCCGCATCGATGCACAACTTGTTGCTGCGTTACTGGCTAGCGGCTGGTGGAATTGACCCCGATAGCGATGTGGATATGAAGACCATTCCCCCAGCGCAGATGGTAGCCGACCTCAAAGCTGGAAGCATTGATGGTTACTGCGTCGGCGAACCTTGGAACTACCGCGCGGCTGTGGAAAATGTTGGCTTTACCATCGCTACCGATTTAGAAGTTTGGCTGGGACACCCCGGTAAAGTTCTTGGTGTGCGGGAAGATTGGGCAGAAAATTATCCAAATACGCATATCGCCTTGACTAAAGCATTGTTAGAAGCTTGCCATTATTGTGCAAATCCCGAAAATACCCAAGAAATTCGGCAAATTTTAGCAGGGCGAGATTATGTCAGCACTGATTTAGAATACATTCAACTCGAAGATCCAGATAGTCTCACCTGTGACTTAGACCATCCGTTGCGAGACTATGCCCATCTCCAATTTTATTCCGATTCTGCGATCAACCGTCCCAGTCGCACCGAACAAATTTGGATTATGAGTCAATTGGCGCGTTGGGGTGATACTCCTTTCCCCAGAAATTGGGTAGAAGTTGTTGAACGGGTGTGTCGAGTGCGTGTTTTCAGCACCGCCGCACGAGAATTAGGTTTGGATATTAGCTATATTCGCCAACCGATTCAACTGTTCGATGGTACTCCCTTTAACGCCGACGATCCGATCGCCTATCTCAACAACTTGAAAATTAAACGTGATTTTTCAGTTGCGGAAGTTGTTCTTGATGCACCGAGGAGGAGACTCGCATCATAAAAGAATCGTGAGAGAAAGAGGGAGTGGAAGGAGTAGCACATCACACGCGAGTCTTTGAACTCCATTAATGAGTCTTTGAACTCCATTAATGAGGCTTTGAACTCCGTTAATGAGGCTTTGAACTCCATTAATGAACCTTTGAACTCCATTAATGAGGCTTTGAACTCCGTTAATGAGGCTTTGAACTCCGTTAATGAACCTTTGAACTCCGTTAATGAACCTTTGAACTCCGTTAATGAACCTTTGAACTCCGTTAATGAACCTTTGAACTCCATTAATGATCTGACTTTTCACGTCATCTGGAAAAGCCAACAAAAGACCTAACCCCCTACCCCCTTCCCCCTTCCCTTATAGGGAAGGGGGAAAATTCAAAGCCTCTCCCCTAGAAGGGGAGAGGTTTGGAGAGAGGTCAAAATATTCAGTTGCACACCGAGTACATTAAGCTTTTTAATCCCCAAATACCAAATACCAAATACCAAATACTATGCAAAACCGCAACTCAACAGCTACAACCACACTAGGAAAACCATTCGTCGCTGCAACCACCAGCCGCAGACCTTTCCTAGAAATTAAAGACGTTACCAAAGTTTATCCGACAAAGCAAGGCCCCTTCACCGTACTCGATGGCGTTAACCTCAACGTCGAACAGGGAGAGTTTATTTGTGTCATCGGTCACTCTGGCTGTGGCAAATCGACACTGTTAAATATGGTATCCGGTTTTAACTTTCCCACCTCCGGGCAAGTGTTACTCGAAGGAGAACCCATTACCAAGCCAGGCCCAGACAGGATGGTTGTCTTCCAAAACTATGCCTTGCTACCTTGGCGAACTGCTTTTGAAAACATCTATTTAGCTGTTAACGCCGTTTATCCTAACAAACCACAAGCCGAAAAAAGAGCGATCGTGCGCGATCATTTAGCAATGGTGGGACTGGCTGATGCAATGGAAAAGAAACCAATGCAAATGTCTGGTGGGATGAGACAACGGGTTTCTATCGCGCGTGCTTTGGCGATTCGCCCGAAAGTTTTAATTTTAGATGAACCTTTTGGGGCGCTAGATGCCATCACCAAAGAAGAATTACAGGAAGAATTGCTGAAAATTTGGGGCGATAACCGTTGTACAGTGCTGATGATTACCCACGACATCGATGAGGCACTATTTTTAGCAGATAAATTGGTAATGATGACCAATGGCCCACACGCGAAAATTGGTGAAGTCATGGAAATTCCCTTTTCTCGTCCACGCGATCGCGCCCGCATCATGGAAGATCCCCAATACTACCAACTACGTAATTATGCTCTAGACTTCCTCTTTAATCGCTTTGCCCATGATGACGTAGGTTAAGCTAATCTTTTCCTAACTTCTCACTTTCAAAAATGGTTCCTTCCAAACGAGTTTATATGTTGATAGTTTTAGGTATAGCGATCGCCCCGATCCTATACCTTTTTTTCAGCATTCAAGTAACCATCGCCATTATTGTGTTATTTGATGCCATCATTATTGGATTGATGGTTGCAGATGGCTTACAGGTACGGCGTTCTCGCGTGCAAATTACCCGCGAATTACCATCTCGATTATCCATTGGGCGGGATAATCCGGTAATACTAAAAGTAACATCTCCAAATACCAACGCCTTAATTGAAATCTGCGATTACTACCCAACAGGGTTTGGTGTATCAGCATCCACACACCGGGCGATTATTCCCAGTAATACCACTCAGGAATTGAGATATACTGTCAACCCAAAACAGCGCGGCGAGTTTCCTTGGGGAAATATTCAAGTTCGACAGTTGGGAATTTGGGGATTAGCTTGGGATGATTGGCAAATTCCCCAAAGTCTGCCAGTGAAAGTTTATCCTGATTTGGTGGGATTGCGATCGCTCACAATTCGTTTGACATTGCAATCATCAGGATCAATGCGCCAATCTCGTAAAACTGGTATTGGTACAGAGTTTGCCGAACTGCGGAACTATCGCACTGGTGACGATTTACGCTTTATTGATTGGAAAGCTACCGCCCGTCGGGTTGGTGCTTATGGAAATGCAACGCCACTGGTGAGGGTTCTGGAACCAGAACAGGAACAAACTTTACTAATCTTGCTCGATCGCGGACGCTTAATGACCGCAAAGGTGCAGAATTTGCAGAGATTTGACTGGGGTTTGAATGCAACCTTATCCTTAGCATTGGCGGGGTTACATCGAGGCGATCGCGTGGGTGTTGGTGTATTTGACCGCCAGATGCACACATGGATTCCCCCAGAACGCGGTCAACATCATTTGAATCAGCTAATCGATCGCCTCACTCCAATTCAACCAGTCTTATTTGAATCTGATTATTTGGGGGCGGTAACAAATGTTTTGCAACGTCAAACTCGCAGGGCGCTTGTAGTCGTAATTACCGACTTAGTTGATATCACCGCCTCTACAGAACTCCTGGCTGCACTCTCCAAGTTAGCGCCTCGCTATCTGCCATTTTGTGTTACTTTGCGAGATCCACAAGTTGACCATTTGGCACACACTTTTACAGATAATGTTACAGAAGCTTATGCCCGTGCAGTGGCACTCGATTTATTAATGCAAAGACAAGTAGCTTTTGCTCAATTGAAACAAAAAGGTGTATTAGTACTAGATGCACCAGCAAATCAAATTGCCGATCAGGTAGTTGAGCGATATTTGCAACTCAAAGCACGGAATCAACTTTAGTAAAAAGGCGAAATTGCACTTTACGCCCCTATACTAATATGTCAATACGGTTCAAAGAGACGCGATAAATCGCCGTCTCTACAATTGTTTTGGTCTTATCTGAACTGTATTGACTAATATAATATGTCTCTACTAATTTACTCGTTATTGGTATTTTAAATTATTTCAGTTTTAGCGGCTTTCTTTATTTTAGATTTTAACCAAGATTGATTTTGAACTTGATAACGTATTAGCTTTCTGACTTCTTCAGGAGACAAATTTAGTAACTTAGCAGTCATTGCTTCTACCATATTAATCTCAGTTACCGGTAGAACAAAATCCAACTTCCGTAGAGTATTGTTAGCGGTTCTAACCTCAACAAAGGTAACTCCTTGCTTTTTTTCAATTTCAGCTTTGATTACTTTTAAAATTACAGGAATTTTTACTTGTATTTGTTTATTAAGCTTCAGCTCTTGTTGCTGAGGATATAGTCCAAATTTTTCTGCGATCGCTACTTCTGGAAATTGGGAGTTAGGAATTTCAATTTCTAACCTTTTTAGCAGGGAATTTGCTGTTTTAATCTTCACTTGAGTAAATTTTTGCTCTTTCTCTACTTTCATATCAACCACTGTAAAATTAAGTGTTAGCTCGACCTGCGGTAGTGTATCAGCTTGCAACTTATCCAGCGTCCTATAAGAGAATCCTAATAATTTTTTTGTTAACAAATCACTACCAGTCCAAAAGGCAATTCCTAGCAATACCATAGGTAAAATAATTAGTAAAATCTGTGGTTTTAAATAAGGCATAATATTTTAGCTTTTAGTTTATAGATAATACTAATTTGTCTGATATTTGCGAAGTGATTAATACCAAAAACTATCTATTGGCGCATTCATGATATACCTTCTGGTAGAACACTTTAAATTTTTAACCTGGGATAGTACTAATACAACATATACGAGAAAATTGACTTCCTTCTTATTAATATAGTGCGGAAAATTCTCCTGTAATGAATTTACATCGAAAGGTTGTATGCGGATATTATTAGTAGAAGATGATTCTGAACAATTAGAGCCATTACAAGGTATTCTATCGGAAGCTGGATATATTGTAGATGCTGCGGAAGATGGAGAAATTGCACAGTGGCTGATATCCCAAAAACATTACGATCTATTAATTTTAGACTGGATGTTACCGACAATTAGCGGTTTAAGTCTGTGTCGCCAGTATCGTCTCTCTGGTAAAACTGCACCGGTGTTGATATTGACAGCTAAAGACACCACGCCTGATAAAGTTATGGGTTTAGATGCTGGAGCAGATGATTATTTAGTCAAACCCGTAGACTTAGTGGAACTCTTGGCGCGGGTGCGTGCTTTGGGGCGGAGAGTCCCCAATTGGCAGGGAGATAGTCTACGGGTAGCAGATTTGCAATTGGATTTAGCTGAATTAAATGTAGAACGAAGTCACGTAAAAGTCGAATTATCTCCTCGTGAAGCAAAATTATTAGAATACCTGATGCGTCATCCTAATCAGGTTTTAAATCGCAACCAGATTGAAGAGGCATTGTGGGAGTGGGGTATGGAACCAGAAAGCAATGCTTTAACTGTCTTAGTACGCAAGCTGCGGCAGCGCTTGCAAGTATTGGATGCAGCAGACTGGATTAAAACAGTTTACGGTATGGGCTATCGCTTAAATCCCCAATAATTAAGTAGAGCGGCGTGAATAATTCAAGGTTTGTAGTGAGGACTTTAGCAAGAAAGGCAGAAGGCAGAGGGCAGGAGGCAGAAGGAATACTGCACTCTGCCTTCTGCCGCGACCAAAGGGAGCAAGGGTTTAAGCCCCCAAAATCTCTGATTTGGTGTCCCGCAAGACGCTCCTGCGTCGCTAACGCTGCGCTATCAGTGTAGGTCTGAAGCCTTGCAACCTTCTGCCTTCTGCCTCCTGCCTCCTGCCTTCTTCACTCCTTCTTCCCAGTGCCTTACCTCTACGAGTGATTCAGAAATCAAATCAGATTGCTATAGTTTGATTTTATTTTGCCAACTTACTTATGTTTAATCGTAGCCGTCGTAATCTTGCAAGTTGGTTCACCCTAACAATGGGTAGTATTTTAATTGGGTTTGCGGCGGTAGTTTACTACGTGGAAGTTATAGATGAGTTAGAGGAACTGGATATATTACTGTATAAAAAAACCAGTGTGATGGCAGCGAATGTAAAGTCAGAACTATACAATGGTCGCCGACAGCTAGACTTGGAACACGTACCATTATTGGGAAGCATGGTAGAACCATTGCCAGATATAGGATTAGTGTATGCAAGTTGGTATGATGACCAAAAGCAACTAGTGCAATTTTTTGGTAAAATTCCGAGCGATCGCCTTTCGGTATTAGGTGGATTTGATACTATCAAAACCGATGATAAAGCATGGCTGCGTCAGGTAACGTTGCCTGTTTATCAGGATGGTTTATTAATTGGTTATATGCAAGCAGCGATGCCAATCACATCTATTGAAAGTGCTTTAGCTGAATTTCGGCTAGTTTTGGCGATTTCAGTGCCGATTACCTTGGGTGCAATTGCCCTGACTGGTTGGTGGTTGGGAGGACTAGCGATGCAACCAATTCGCCACAGCTACGATCACCTGCAACGATTTACAGCTGATGCTTCCCATGAATTGCGATCGCCTTTGACAGCAATTATTAGCAATGCTCAGTTTGGCTTTCTGTCTAAATCTACCGACCTTGAGGTGCAGCGTCAACGCTTCCAAAAGATTTTTGATATCGGCCAGTCAATGAGTATTCTGGTGACTAATCTGTTGTTTCTAGCACGTTCCCAAGGTCAATTACCCACCGAATCGCTAAAAGAAGTTGACCTCAAAAGTTTACTTGTGCAGATAACAAATGATTATGTAACACACCAAGATGCACAACATCTTAGTTTAATTTCTAAATTGCCTAATAACAGTGTAACTGTGCTTGGTGATGCTAACTTGCTTTATCAAGCAGTTGTAAATTTAGTTAATAATGCTTGTAAATATACTCCTGCTGGAGGACAAGTGCAGTTGCACTTATTTACTCAGTCTCATTCTGCTGTAATTCAAGTTATAGATAATGGAATTGGGATTCCCCAAAATGATTTGCCATATATATTTGAGCGATTTTATCGGGTAGATAAGAAACGCTCTCGCAAAACCGGAGGATTCGGTTTAGGGTTAGCTATTGCTCAACAAATAATTCAATCTCACGGTGGCCAGATTAGTCTCAGAAGTGTAGTAAAAAAAGGGACAACTTTACAAATTTTCCTACCTTTAAATTAATATACATCTTGCAAAGTTTTTGGTGTAGTTTTCCACATAACGTGAAAAGTCAGATTGGGGAAAGGTTAAAATTTGAAGGTAAAGGGAAAATTTCATCCCTTTAACCGAACCGTATTGAGTCAGCAGGGTTAGTATGAATTGCGACTTTCCAAATATCCTTTAGAGGATGTTTTAAAAGTTCTCTTAACCTGTCGGTAGCGATCGCTAATAAAGAGATGCCAACACCTTATCTGCTGCTGCCCGGAATGCAGTTGCTGCACCAGCGCTCATATCCCGTGGCGCACAAATGCGATTTCTCACATAGGCGAGTGTGATGGCTCCAACCGCAGCCACAGTCGGATCGGCGTTGTCTTTGCCGCCCACGCGCCCCCACGGTAATGCTGCACCGTTGCCATTAATCAGATAGTCAGCCAGCAATCTGAGGTGGAAATCAACCGCTTCTTTAACGGCTGTTGTGTCGCCATTAGCTGCCAATGCTTGCACCCCGGAGTTTTTCAGGATGTCTCCTAAAGCAACTTCTCGGTTATCAGCTAATCTCTCAGCCGCTTCTGCCCTAAATTGGATTTCCTGGCTAAGTGCTGGATCTGGGGGCAAAGGATTGCTGATTGGTATCACACCCCATCGGCGACGTAGAAGTAGATTGTTGGTGGTATCATCCGATTTGACGCGGTGATAGGCAGGACGCTGTTTGAGTGCTTCAAACCAAGCGTTGATCCGAGGATACCGAGGATTTCCCTTGAGGTGATATCCTCGATAAACAGGTAAATTAGCCGCCAAGCGATCTAAATGGGGGCTATAGGTAATATCTACCACGCTAAATGTAGATAAAAAGTAGGGGCCAGAATATTTTCCTAGAAGTTGCTCAAGTTCGTCTAATTTAGATTCAAAAGCTGTCTGTAAGCTTGCTAATTCATTCGGATCTTCAGGAGCTTGTCGGAGGAATTTGTAAGCTATATCTCTCACACCATTGGTTTCAGCTTCTTCAAGCCACTGCCTAGCAACTGCGTTTTCCTCTGGGTCTTCAGGAAGCAAAGTTGAACCAAATTGTTCTTCTAATGCTAACAGAATGTCTTTAGATTCATAGACTAACTTTCCTTCAATTTTGGCAGCCGGGACAAGGGTTGTGGGAACTAAATCTGTATACCATTTAGGCTTATTAGTCAAGTCGATAAACTCCGTTGCAAAGGGAATTTCTTTTTCTTCAAGAGCAAACCAAACCCGTTCGCAAAAGGGACACCAAGAGTTAGTATCCCGGTAGAGCAATACTGGCGGTTCTGTATCTGGTGGTAGTTTATGAAGACTGCTAGGAATGGGAGCAGTGGAAGGGGATTGCCCCTGTCTACGCACCCGTCGAGCTGGGGTATTTTTTTGGGCAATTTCTAATAGTTGTTCCCAATTAGATCCGGTGTTTTGAATTGACATATTTCACCTTGAAAAATTTAGATTGGGGAATGGAAATATAGATAAAAATTGGCAAAAAGAATTTATCTTTAAATATTTATAATTTCAAACTCAAATATGCACAAACATGATGTCTGCTACTACACAAAGTAGCGTTGCTGAATAGAGGTATGAATTTTGGATGTAGAGACGTAAAATTTTACGTCTCTACAAGGATTTTCACCACAAAGCACAATCGTTTTCATACCGCAATCAGCAATGCCCACAAAGTAGCAAACTTTTCCTAGATGCAGCCATCAAGCTATAAACTGGTATGTTTATACAAGTTTGTAGTCTTTAAACAGATAAAAACTCAATTTTTCAACTATTGTTATAAACTCCGGTAACTTTGTAAGCTTGCCGGAGTTAATGGTAATTATCACATGAAAATAGTTTGAAAGCAAGATTTAACATATCTATATTTTTGGCTAGCCTCACCAAGAAATCGGATGATTCCAGAATTCTGTTTTGAGAAAATATGCAATTTCAACGAGTGTAGCCCAAGAGTGAAGCGCCCCATCCAATAAAAGCGCTACCAAAAACTAGCCATGCAGCATTGATGCGGAAATGAATAGCTAAAATGGCTGAGACGATCGCGATCGCCAAGCCGAGAAAATCTACAAATGGGGCTTGTGGTAATGTTAAGGTGGCTGCACCTAGTTGCAGGGTGGTAACAACCATTAGCGCTACAGCACTAACATTCACAGCATCCAAAAATACTCTACTCCAAGAAGAGGCCCGTAAGCGGGGAATTAAGGGATTCAGGGCAGCAACGAAAACAAAAGAAGGTAGAAAAATTCCAATTGTGGCAATAATTGCGCCAGGAATGCCGGCAATGATATAACCAATAAACGTAGCAGTCGAAAGTACTGGCCCAGGAGTAAATTGACCAATTGCGATCGCATCTAGTAACTGCTGTTGTGTCAGCCAGCCATATTCTTGAACTAATCCTCCTTGGAGAAAAGCCACCAAAAGGTAGCCACCACCAAACAAGACACTACCGACTTTCAGAAAAAACCAACCTAACTGCCATAAAGAAACGCTGGTTGCAGTAGATGCGGTAGCTACCGATGCAGCAACAACTGTTGATGCCTTTAAAGTCGCGCCTGTAGTGAGACTAGCAATTAGAAAGTTGGCTTTATCTCCTGGTTTGTCGTTTTTATCGCCAGAATGTAACCAAACCATACCCAGCAATCCCCCAACTAATAGGGCAATTACTTCATTTAATTTGAATAATAATGTTATTAACGCCACAGCCAAAGCAATCACTAACAATTGGCGAGTTTTCACAGCCTTTTTTGCCAAGCCCCAGAGGGCATTAATAATGATTGCTAAAACAGCCGGTTTAATGCCATAAAGGAGCGGAGCTACTTGAGGTAAAGTGCCGTAGGCAACATAAACCCAAGCAAACCCCCCAGTAATTAGAACCGCAGGTAAGACAAAACATACACCTGAGACAATCAGCCCCAGCCAACCTGCATAGATGTATCCTATATGGATAGCCATTTCTGTGGAATTTGGCCCAGGAATTAGGTTAGTTGCGCCCAGCAAATCTAGAAAATGCTCCCTTGTCAACCACTGACGACGCTTAACAACTTCATCTTCAATCATGGCAATATGGGCAACTGGGCCCCCAAAGCCGATAACGCCAAGTTTCAAAAACAGTTTGGCGAGTTCACCCAAACGACTTGGTGCTGAGTTAGTCATCTTTGCTAGGGAATATTTTTCATTCAGTTTTAGACTAATCTTTTAAGATTAGGGCTTATACTATTTCACAAAATGCTTGATACAAATAGATTTGTCTTTAATTCTGTCCCTTGCGGTCTATTTTTATCAACCTGAAGTGAAACGGTATTACGCACTGTACAAAAGAATTATGTTGTGTGTCAACGTAAATATATCTCTTCAGATGAAGGCAGGAGGAAAACTACCCTCAGCCTCCTACCTCCTTCAATGACTCTTAACTCACCACTATTTAAGCCATTACCATTCCGCCATCGACGTTAAAAACTTGTCCGGTGATGTAGTTGGCGGCGGGATCTGCGGCTAAGAAGCGCACCATCCCAGCGACTTCTTCGGGCTGACCGAAGCGACCGAGGGGGATGTATTTTAGGATATCTTCGGGGTTATTGAGATTGCTGGTCATATCGGTGGTGATGAAGCCAGGGGCGACGGCGTTAACGGTAATACCGCGAGTAGCCAGTTCTTTGGCAACACTTTTGGTGAAGCCGATGACACCTGCTTTGGCGGCGCTGTAGTTGGACTGACCTGGGTTGCCCATCTGCCCAGCAACGGAGGTAATATTAATAATTCGCCCCGATCGCTGTTTGAGCATGATTTTACTGACGGCGCGTGTACATAAGAAAACACCAGTTAGATTTAGGTCTATCACAGCTTGCCAATCTTCTGGCTTTAAACGCAAAAGCAGTGTGTCGCGGGTAATCCCTGCGTTATTGACTAAGATATCCACACGGCTAAACTTTTCCATAACGGCGTTAACTAATGCGTCTACTTGATCGCTTTTAGAAACGTCTGCTTGGATAGCGATCGCCTGACCTCCCACTGCTGTAATTTCTGTAACAACTGCCTCAGCCGCAGCACTCGAACTGGCATAATTGACAACTGCGATCGCTCCTTGTGAAGCTAATTCAATTGCGATCGCTTTGCCAATTCCTCGTGATGCACCTGTGATAATTGCGACTTTACCTTGTAATAATGTCATTTAATGTTCCTCAATCTTAGAAATACCGCGCTAATTATCTTATGGTGATTTAGGGAACATCTGAATATTGTCTAGATAAAATCTCACTCTTTAGGAAGATAATCTTGCTGTCATCCTGCAAATTAAATATTTTATAGATAAACTATCCTTTGTATTTAGCTTTGGAATAAGCCAATAGGTATAAGAGTTTTAGCCTAGTTAATTTTTCTTTACATAGTATGATTTTATTGTGCTAACTTACCTTATTTAGACAGCCAAAATAGGTTTAAATACATATTTAATCCATATACACAAACACACACAATACATGGATTTTATTATAAATATTTAAGATTTTTGCGGGTAAATCAATCTATATTGAGTAATCTAATATTTTCCCAACAAAACCCATAAACTTGTACCGATTTTATTTTCTAAGAATTACTATTGAAACAAACAATTGAAAATCGGCGTGTGTCACATGGCAACTAAAAAACAATTTAACAGCTTTGAAGAGATGCTGTCTGCTTCTGATGTACCTGTATTAGTAGATTTTTACGCTGACTGGTGTGGCCCATGCCAAATGATGGTGCCAATTTTAGAGCAAGTCAATCTCCAACTTAAGGATCGCCTACGAATTGTCAAAATTGATACAGAAAAATACACAGATTTGGCTACTGAGTACAAAATTGCCTCTCTTCCAACCTTAGTATTGTTTAAGCAAGGTCAACCTGTGGATAGGATAGAGGGAGTGATGCAAGCACCGCAGTTGGTGCAATATCTACAAACAAAGATTTAAGCTAATAGACTTGTCGCTTAATAAAGCCCTAAATAGCTAAAAACCTTATACAGCATAGGTTTTAGCGATGAAAGACCGAAATTATTGAAATGTTCGCTATAACTGGCTTTCATCGCTTTTTTAGCTTATTTGGCGACAAGTTTAATACTTAGAATTTGGGTTTTGCTTCTTAGAGGCGCGAAATATCGCGTCTCTTTTAGTAAATTAGTGGTTGAACTTCTAGCAGATAAAATCTTAAGTAAATATTAAGCATATTTACTTATACGTCTAGAGAAAGTAGTTTAGAAATAGAAATGGCTATATTGTATAGATATAACAAAATATCTTGACAAAAAAAGCAATATATGAATTATAAGCAGGAAAGGCCTGACAAAGCCTATATTTGGGTAAATATTGATTTTGATAAGGTTAAATACAGAATAAATGCGGTGACTTGCCAGATTGAGCGGGTTATACAAAAGCACCAACATTCAAATCAACCTGGTAACTCAGGTAAAAGAAACAATTAGGTTATGTGTGAGGCGATATCGATGATGGGCTACGTACTTTATTTTTAGCGTAGCGAACCTAAGCATCTCACCAGTTTTGCATCAAAGATTTTGGGTAAAAAGACAATATTATTCGATAATCGTCCACCAAATTTCTACTTATTATTAGTCATTATTTTATCCTCGACACTCCTTTTCAGGAGTGTTACTTTTGGGAGGATATTTGGTTACTAGTTATGGTGCGATCGCTATTTGGAGCTATCGTTAAAAGGTAAAAGTAGTCCGAAGTACGCCTACAGTCGTAGTGTCATTGTTGCTGTTACCTTCTGGGTTAAAGAGAACAAACGCACCAGGGGTAATGCTGATATTATCGCTAACTTGAAAGCGATAATAGCCTTCTAAATGGTAAGGAGTGGCCCGATTCTCGCCTGTGGGGGTAAGTTGAGCAGAACCACCAGTATCACTACGGAAAAGCGGCTGACCAAAAAGAATCCCAGCAGTGTTTCCTGACTTGAATAAATCTCTGAAGTGAACTCCCGCCATCCAACTTGTAAAGGTGGTGGAAGCATTCACGCTATTTGAAGCAGCATCAACAAATAGTGCTGCACCGTAGCCAGATAAGGCTATTTTGGGAGACAATCGCCATGTAACCGTACCCCCAACAGAGTTGAGTTTGACTGGTGTCCCAGCCTCAACACCAGCTAAAGCACCAATATCAGCACTAATTAATCCTGTACCTAAAATATTGATTTCATGATAACTATTGGCATAGTTTAGACCAATATCTAGGTCAGGACTCGGCTTGAAGGTTAACTGTGCGGCAATAACACTACTACCACTAAATAAACCTCCTCCCAAAGGTGTAGTAGAAACTCCTGGTAGTGCCTCACTAGCAGCTTTTTGGGGTAAATTGGCATTTACACTACCGTATAAAGCTCGTAAATCCAAATTCGGGGAAATACTATAAATAAAGCCCGCCGCCGATGCTAAACCAGTACCCGAAGTCCCACCAGAAACCCGTAGCACAGGATTCAAGTTGCCAAAACGAGATATTGACTCTTGTCCTTCACCATAAAAAGGCGTAATTGCTGGGAAAGCATCTGATGTTTCCGCCGCAGTTCCCGCAAACAAGGTTAATTTATTAGCGACGGGAAAAATATACAGCAATTTGTAAAGCTGAATGCTGTTTGCGCCAACGCTCGACAAAGTATTGACATTTAACCCCGGAAATTGCGGCTCAAAACTGGTACGAGCGCTACTAGAACTTAAAAGCGGCGAAGCTAATCCTAAACTTTGTTGCAGGCTACCCTGTCCATCGACTCCACCCAAAAAGTTATAGGCTTGCAATCCAGTAATTAATGAATCTTTACCAGTAAAACTAGTGGTGAGATTTAAACGCACTCTATTGACTAGGATGATGTTCGGGTCACTGTCATTAGGAGCGCCACCGGTAGCACCAATACCAGCAATAATTGCCTCTCCATTAAGTTTAGTAGTCGTAGAAAACTGATTTGCTTCTAATTCTGCTGTGCGAACTTCTACAGCATCTACTCGACCACGCAATGTTGACAATTCCGCCGCAAATTGTTCTTGTAGTTTCTGCAACGCGGCTAAATCTTCTTTCTTGACTAAATCACCAGTTGCAGTCGCAATCAGTTCGTTGATTCTGTCTAAACAAGCATTTAAGCCAGCAGCAAATTCATAGCGAGTCATCGCCCGATTACCGCGATAGGTTTGATTCGGATAACCTGCGATACAACCATAGCGCTCAACTAAAGATTGGAGTGCCTGAAAAGCCCAATCAGTCGGCTGTACATCAGACAATTGGGATACGGATGTTACTTGTGCAAGTTTATCTGATGGTGGAGATGAATTTACAGATTGTGGTGTAATTGGCTCTTCATAGGTGACAGCAGAATCCACTCCTAAATCTTGATTTTTTTGCTGCTGATTGACTAAGGGTAAATCTTTTTGACTATCATTAGCTATCAGCAATTGACTGGAGATATTTTTTGCTAAATTGCTTTGATGAAAATCATTTTTTTGATAGCTGCCATTATTTTGATTAACAGCTACGTTTTTATCTGCAATTTCTAAACTAGGAAGGGCTTGCACAGGTGACAACCCGGCAATTAAACACAAAAATCCCAGCCCACTAGCAGAAGCTAGTAGATATTTTGCCATCATAACTCCTAACACCGATAAAATAGGGGGAAAATTAATTGCGATTTTAAAATTGATTGATAAGTAAATTTAAAGCAAATTTAGCAACAGAGCCTTGTTAACTTTAAATTTTGGATATCAGGATTTTTTCTGAATTGACTTACCAGAACATCAGCTTATATCGCAAGTATTAAATAATAGTAAATACTATTTTTGGAAAGAATTAACAAAAGATTATATTGATAGTTTTTATAGTTACTATAGCGAATAATAAATGGTTTTTGAACAGTAAGCTCCGTAGGATGCCTTGATTCATAAGCCTTCCAAATTTTCTCTGTTCAAATCTAAAATCGGATTGCTATGTTGACAAAATAATAATTAAATAAGTAGGTCGGTGAAATTAAAGCTAACTGGCTAAGGCTGTCATTTGTTCTTTGTCATTGTTCATTAGTAAGGGTTTTAAGCATATTTACGTCTCGTAACATACTTGGTTTTTTTAACACCAACTTACTTAAGTCTGATTTTGTGATAAAGAATATATAGGACTATAATTTGATTTCTGAAAAAATCTAAGTAGTATGTAGTGGCGTGTTATGGCGTAGCCTAACGCACCTAAACCTTTGGGCGGTGCGTTACGCCAAAGGCTAACGCACCCTACCTATATTTCAATAATCAAATATGAGCGGTGCGTTACGCCAAAGGCTAACGCACCCTACCTATATTTCAATAATCAAATATGAGTCCTATAGATATTGAGCTTAATACCGTTAGCAAATGTAATACATATTTGTATTTGAAAGTATTATGCAAGCTCAAACCTTCAATCTACCGTTGCAGCTTTTAGTTGTAACACTTTCGCCAACAGTATCAGGATTTTGGCTCAATACCTACCAAAGACTCATTTACTCAAAAAAATTAAGACACTGCGATCGCAGATCGATTGGGTTACAGGTAAGATCAGCAGAAAAATGGTGCAAATAAGCTCTCTTACGGTTGTTAACCAGTTTCATCCAAGAGAAGCTTTATAGCGATCGCATACAGAAAATTTTTCAACTAGGAGCGCAATATATCACACTTTGGCAAAATAAGCAACACCTTACAGTAAGTACTATTTTTAACAAAACATTTGTAACTACCCTTGCAGTTTATTTACCCATCGCCTGCTATTCTTATAGTTACTTCGGTCTGTCATAGCAGATAGATTATCCTCAATAATGTTTTAATTTATTAGCGCTCATATACCATCCTGGTACTGTGGGTGCTTTTACTTTATGCTTGATAGCAGCAACAAACCTAGTCCCCTTCCCGATGCGGGAAGGGGAAATTTAAGAGAGAGGTTTTTCAAATACCCTAAGCTGACAGTGAAGCTTTAACTTGACCAAAACGGCGATCGCGATTTTGGTAACTCAACAAAGCTTGATGAAATGCTTCTCGATTAAAATCTGGCCAAAGAATATCGGTGAAATACATTTCTGTATACGCCATTTGCCACAAGAGAAAATTACTCAATCGCATCTCACCACTAGTACGAATCAGCAAATCTGGTTCTGGAGTATCTGCCGTGTAGAGGTGTTGTTCTACAAGACTTTCATTCACTTCTTGGGCGCTGAGTTCGCCCTGTTCTACGAGTTGAGCTACTTGACGACAAACTCTGGTAATTTCGTTGCGGCTACCATAGTTGACTGCAACAGTAAAGTGGATTGCTTGATTGTTCAACGTCTCTGTCATTGAACGTTCCATTTGCATCTGTAGAGACTTAGGTAAAGCTGATAAATCTCCAATAAAGGAGATTCGTACACCTTCTTGATGTATCTGAGCCAACTCGCGGTGCAGTAATCGCTCAAACAACAGCATTAGAAAATTTACTTCTTCAACGGGACGCTGCCAATTTTCTGTTGAGAAAGCGTAGGCTGTTAACGCTTTGATTCCCCAATTTTTGCAGCAACGCAATAGTTCTTTGAGTGTTTTTGCTCCTTGGCGATGTCCAGCAATACGCGGTAATCCTCGACTGGTTGCCCATCTTCCGTTACCATCCATGATGACGGCGATATGTTGGGGGATTTTTTGGGGATTTAAATCGCTGGGTAATTTTGATTTGTTACTTGTACTGAGCGAAGCCGAAGTATTTGTCATTTGTCCTTTGTCCTTTGTTTTTACTAATAGGTAGTTTCAAATAAATCTTGCAAATACTCTGGTGTGAGGCTATTGTTCCAACTCCACAGACGACGCATTGTATAGGTGAAGGTGAAGAGGAGAGTTGCTTTGTTAGCCAATGACCAAGCATTCCAGTTGAGTGTACCCATCATGCGGCGGAGGGTACGCATAAGGTTGTTACGCTGATAATTTTGCGATCGCGTTTTGATTAGCGTGCGTCCAATTCGCATCAACCCAGTATTAGGGAAAGTCCAAACTCCAAACCCCCAGAATTTGGTCATGTGGTTGATTTCATCCTGTGCTAGTTCCTCTAGAACATCCTGGAGTGCGCCAGTGGTATGAGCCATCAACCAAATATAAAGACAGGTCGCACCGTATTCTGTGGCAATGCGGTGTAAGCCGTGGCGATATAAGTCTTCGTGAGCGTCATCTGTAGGAAGATAGCTTCTAACAGTCCGAAGTTTTGGGGTAATTTTCTCGCCTGTTAATTGAGTGTAGATTTTGATTAATGCAGGTGTGTGCTGACGTTCTTCCTTTTCCCACAAACCAAGTTCTAGCAATTCGCCATCTTTACCGACAGTTCCACCAACAAACCGAGCCATTTGAGGATGCAATTTTTCTAAATACTGCCGACTGGTTTGGGTATAGCCGCGAATGGGAGCTTCTGTATCCATCGCACCTATCAATATAGATAAAAATACCTCTGCGTCTAAGCCGATAATTTGATTGCGGTTAATCGTTTGCCAATCAATGGGTTTCCAGGGACGCGGTTGGGGATTGGCAAACTGTATCGGTAAATCTTGCAGACGGTCATGTAGTTTTTCGACTGCAATATATTTGTCTATGAGTGAACGAATGCGGCGCTGTGTTTGCAAGTAGTGAGGGCTGGGATAGCTTTTACCTGCTAAGTCTTCTGTGATTGGGCTGAGGGTGTTAAGCATATTTTTATACTTAATTTTTATCTCTATGCCCAATAGCCTAAGCGATCGCACTTCCTTTTGTCAGTCGCCTGAAGTCGGCAGTTTTATATGATAGGGTTGCAAAAGTCGGGGAAAAAGTTGGTTATAGAAAATTTGGTTTTAAAATTTCGCCCTTCTAAGACGACTTTACAAAGTTAGAAGAGAGAATTGCAGAGAATGTAGCGAAATTGTTAGAACAAGGGTAGATAAAAGTTGAGTAACAGGATAAATCATGAACGCTTATAAAACATATATCACCATTGCAGATCCAAGGCAGTTAATATTATCTGATTTACCATTTAAAGCAGGACAGAGAGTTGAGGTGATTATTTTGACAGACGATAACCAAAGGGTTACTTTAGCAGAAGAATTAAAGAAGTTATTCAAAGAAATACAAACGATACACGCAGATAATCCTTTAACTGATGAAGAGATCGCAGCAGAAATTGAAGCTTATAGACGGGGAGAATGAAAGTTATTATTGATACTAATATCGTAGTCTCTGCTGCTATAGCTGATAAAAATCCAGAGGCAGTGATTTTATTTGTGATTGCTAATTCTGCTTTTGAGTGGGTTGTATCGGCAGAGATTATCGCAGAGTATAAGGAAGTTTTAAAGCGTCCTCGTTTAAAATTAACTGAGGCACAATATGAAAGATGGGTTTATTTAATTGATTCAGTGACAACACTAATTAATGTGGATGTGGAGGTTGATTTCCCCAGAGATAGGAAAGATGCAAAGTTTTTAGCTTGTGCTATTGCCGCAGGAGCAGATTTTTTTATTACGGGTGATACTGATTTTAATGAAGCGCAAACTTTGTTAAACACAACTATTATTTCTCTGCCTTTATTTAAAAGGTTAGTTTGTGATGTGAGGGAATAACACACCGTACAAAACTTTGCCCAATAGCCTAAGAGCCTGTCAAGAAACAACTTTTACAAGTTTTAGAGAATATTGAGGGTTGGTGAGATAGTGTAATTCCATTCGCCATGAAATTCATGTGGC